>NZ_JBEZGJ010000068.1:0-35466 GCF_040649965.1 Micromonospora sp. NPDC048843 | reverse complement strand
GACCCGCCCGGTTGCCGCGCACACCTCGGGGGGCCCATGGCGGACGCGACACCGACCGGACCGACGACGTCGGGCGGGATCGTGGCTCGGTCTCTAGGATCGACAGCCTTAATGGCGAAGACGGCCTGTGGGAGCGCATGGTGACGAGCGAGGCAGAACAGCCGCCCGACCGGCTCGCCGACATCGCCGAGCGGGCCGAAGTCGTACTCGTCGACTTCGACGGTCCGATCTGCCGCCTCTTCGGCAGCAGGGCCGCGCCGCGCATCGCCGCCGACCTGCGTGAGCTGATCCTCAGCCGGGGCGTCGTCCTGCCCGACGAACTGCGCGACGGGGACGACCCGCTGGAGCTGTTCCGTGCGACAGCCGTGTTCGCGCCCGAGCTGGTCGGGGAGGTCGGTGCGGCCCTGGCGGCGGCGGAGGTCGAGGCAGCGGCGTCCGCGGAGACCACGATCGGAGCCTTCGACCTGGTCGCGGCGTGCCTGGCGACCGGGCGCCCCCTCGCCATCGTCAGCAACAACTCCGCCGCCGCCATCGACGCCTACCTCGGGCGCCGCGACCGGTCCCGCTACTTCGCCGCCGTCATCGGGCGAGGCGAGCACCCCGATCTGCTGAAGCCCAACCCGACGCCCGTTGTGCGGGCCCTGCAAGAGCTGAAGGTCGCACCCGATGCCGCTGTTCTGGTCGGTGACTCGGTCACCGACGTGGAAGCCGCCCGCGCAGCCGGTGTCGCCTGCATCGGGTACGCCAACAAACCCGGCAAGGCCGAACGCCTCACCGCCGCCGGCGCCGACGCGATCGTCACCGACATGACCGACCTGGCGGGCGTCCTCGCTCGTACGCGCACGCCGGCCAGCCTGCTGCAGTGGGTCGAGTCGGGCGGCGGGCCGCTCATCGTCGTGCCGACGACGGCGCTCGGCGAGTGGAGGGGCGCGTCGGTCGACGACGATGACTCCTGGGGTGACTACGACCGGGCCTGCCGGGTCGACGGTTACGTGGGGGTGCTTGACGTCGGTGCCGTCCAGGCGCTCGTTCTGGCCGACGAGCCGGCTTCCACCACGTACCTCCCGGACCGGCGGATCTTCGTACGGTGGCTCTACGCCGCCTCCGAGGCGGATGTCGTCCGCCTCGTTCCCCGGGCGGTCAGGATCGCCCGCTGGGAGGACGCGGGTACGTGGACGACCAGCGGGCCGGCCGAGTTGTTCGACTCCGGCTACACCGGCGACGGGCTGGAGCACACCACCCACCTCACCGTGGACCTGGCTCGTGGCACGTACCTGATCCGGACCGCTTTTGTGCAACCCGACAAGAGGACGGCGCTGATGCTGGTCCACCTGGTCGAGCAGACGCAGCCGGTCTGAGCGGCCCGAACAGGTCCGAACAGGCCGGTGAGCAGCCCGGACGGCCGCATAGCTGTTCGGAACAAGCACCGACCGTAGTGGATGCCTAACTGGCGGCAATACGCTGACGTCCAATCACCCGGACGCCGGCGAACGACATGGGTGATGAAGTCGCCGACATGTGGGGGCCTCCAACGTTCGGTCAGCGCTGTCGCCTGTTCAAGCGGCGACACACACCCCTGGAGAGGGAGACATCATGCGAATCCGTCGTGTTATCTACGCAGCGGCCGTCGGGGCCATCCTGGCGGCCACCTGGATGGCCGCGCCGGCTCAAGCCGGTTGGGGTCACGGCTGGTAATCGGCTTCGGGCGAATGCGGGCGGGCCGGCGCCCAGCGGGACTCCGGCCCGCCCGACACCCACACGGCCGGACTTCTGTCGCCTCGCGGCGGGTCCTCGCACCTCGAGGAGCCACCGGGAGGTGGGTCGCCCCGGCTATGAGTCGAGTCGGGGCTCGCACAGGCTCTGGGCGTCCTCGTGCCAGGCGCTCCCGACGAGAGCGACCGGGTAGCGCGCCTCTCTGAGCCGCTTGTCCTCGGTCTCGACGGAGAACCGCACCGACAACGGCTCCAGCTCGAACGCCTTCGCGCACTCCAGTTGCAGTTCGACGGGGATCTGGCCGGTGCCACCCGGGCGGACCTGCCGGGCCTGGCCCATACTCCGTACCTGGACGCCCGGCCTTTCTGCCTGAACCGCGCGGATCGTGATCGGCGCGGGGCCGGTGTTGATCAGTGTCAGCTGCCCGTTCAGCAGGACGGTTCCCCTGCTGTTGAAGCCTCCCGAGAAGCCCGACTCGGGCAGGGCCACGAGCGAGACCACAGTGGACCGCTCGCGCTGTGCCCGAGAGTCGCGCAACTCGCCGACACCGATGCCGCCGAGCACCACACCGATCGCGAAGGCGGCGACGAGTGACAGGAGTATCTTCCGCCTGTTCGCGACGCTCCCGTGGGTGCTGCCACTCCGTTCGGCCGGCTCAGGACCGTGTTCGTCGAGATCGATCACCACATGTTCCGCCGCCATTGCGACAGCCTAGGGCTGGCACATGTCCGGTCAGGAGGCGGCTGTGCGGACCTCTGACACGATGTGATGCATGGATGGGGAGCAGCGGGAGCGCGCCGTCTTCGTCGCCGAAGCCGAGTTGCTCGAGCAGCGGCACGACTCCTGGGCTTCACTTCAACGGAGGCAAGCCGCGTTCTGGCAACGCTGGAACACCCTGACCACTGTCTCGTCGGCGGTCCTCGCCGGCGCGTCGGGGGCGGCCGGGCTGGCCTCCGCCGAGCTCGGCACGGCGGCCGCGATCGCGGCCCTGGTGGCCGCCGGCCTCGCCTCGGTGGCCAGCAGTTCCGGGGCCGCCCACCGCAGCGAAGTGGCGTTCACCTCCGCTGCGGCCAACCAGGCCCTGGCCGACCAGGCCAGGGCCTTCCGGACCATCTGGGCTCCACACCAACCGCTGACCGATGTGCGAGCCCGTTTTGCCGAACTCTCCCTTCAACGCGATCAGGCGGTCACCAGCGCGGCGTTGAAGTTGGGCAGGCGGTCGTTGATGCGGTATCTCCAGAGGAACGCGCCCTCGGTCAACCCGCGAGGACACTGACGCCGCCGCCCGCCGGGTTTGGCTCGCGGCACCGGAGCCGGGCGCCGCGCCTCAGCCACCCGTCAGGACGCGGCCGTGCGCATCTCCGTTCTGGTCGGGACGACGCGGTGGCGGCGCACCGGGTAGAGCACCGGGTGCGCGATGCTCCACGCGGCGCCCGCGCAGACGAACTCCTTGTAGCGGGCCGCCAGCTTCCCGGTGAGCTGGGCCGGCCTGGCCCGGTCGTCGGCGGTCACGTACTGGATGATGCCGTCGCGGCGGCCGAGGCTGATGCACTGGTTGAAGTAGCGCAGCGGGGCCTTGGGGAACTTCGCCCGACCGGTCAGGCGTGCGGCGATGGCGTCGGCGGCCTGCCAGGCCATCGGGATGCCCGAGGCGCAGGACATCCGCAGTGGCTTGCCGCCCGGCCCTTCGGCGATCGCGGCGTCGCCCACCGCGTACACCTCGGGGTGTGAGACCGACCGCATGCTGGAGTCGACGATGATCTGTCCGGTCGCCGCGACCGTCAGGGTCGTGGCGGCGGCGATGGGGTGCACGGCGAAGCCGGTCGTCCACACCGTCACCTGGGCCGGGATCTCCCGACCGTCTCGGGTGACAGCACCGGTCGCCTCGACCCGCGCGATGTCGGTGTGTTCGTGCACCGTGATGCCGAGCCGGTCGCAGACGCCACGCAGGTGCTGCTGCGCCTTGCCGTTGAGCCAGTCGCCGAGACCCCCGCGCGCGGCGAGCGCGACATCGAGGTCCGGCCGGGTCTCCGCGATCTCGGTGACCGCTTCCAGGCCGGTGAGGCCGCCGCCGACGACGAGCACGGTCCCGCCGGCCGCGAGGTGGGCGAGGCGGTCGCGCAACCGCAGCGCCGAGGGCCTGCCGGCGATGTCGTACGCGTGCTCGGCGACCCCGGGGACGCCGTGGTCGGCGGCAACGCTGCCGAGGGCGTAGACGAGCGTGTCGTACGCGATCTCGTCGGTGCCGTTGTCGTCGGCCAGCGCGACGGTCCTGCGGTCGACGTCGACGGCCGTGACCCGCGCCCGTCGAGGGTTGACGCCGGTGCCGGCGTAGACCTTGCTCAGTGGGCGTGGTGTGAGGTCCTGTCCGGTGGCGAGTTGGTGCATGCGGACCCGCTCGACGAAGTCCGCGTCGGCGTTGACGAGGGTGATCTCGGTGTCGTCCGGGTGCAGCCGCTTGGCGAGGCGCCCGGCGGCCATGGCTCCGGCGTAACCCGCTCCGAGGACGACGATGCGGTGCTTCATGGTGGCACTCCTGTCTCGGTGGTGGTCGCTTCCTGAACCGGACAGCGACGCGATTCCTGACAGGAGTTGGCTATGAGCTGGATCACCAGACGCGGAGGGTGGGCTCCTCGTGCTCCGAGGCGGACCACTGCCGGGTGGCGCGGACGAGCTTGTCGGGGTTGACCTGGTTGTGGATGGCAGTGACACCCTCGGGCGTCACCTGCACCGACATCACGCCGATGACCCGGTCGTCGATCACGACCACCACTGCCGGAGCGCCGTTGGCGGTGGTGACGTACATGGCTGGGCTGCCCCCGACCAGGTCCCGCTTGACATCGGCGGGCTTGAACAGGCCACGCAGGAACTTCGCCACCGCCAGCGCGCCGACGATGGGCGCGGACCGGGCCGGGATCTTGCCGCCGCCGTCGGCGGTGCTCGTCGCGTCGTCGGTCAGCAACTCCACCAGCCGCTGAATCTCGCCGTTGTTGGCCGCCGTGAGGAACTCCGCGACGACCTTCCGGGCGGTGGCCAGGTCGACCTCCGCGCGGGCCCGTTCGGCGGTGACGTGCTGCTTGGCACGCCGGTAGGTCTGCTGGCAGTTCGACTCGCTGATGCCGAGGATCGCGGCGACCTCACCGTGCGAGTAGCCGAAGGCCTCCCGCAGCACGTACACCGCGCGCTCGTTCGGCGACAAGCGCTCCAGCAGGGTGAGCACCGCCATCGAGACCGACTCGCGTTGCTCGGCGGTGTCGAGCGGGCCGAGCATCCGGTCCCCGGCGAGGACCGGTTCGGGCAGCCACGTGCCCACATAGGTCTCTCGTCTGGCCCGCGCCGAGGTCAGCTGGTTGAGGCAGACGTTGGTGAGGACCTTCGTCAGCCACGCCTCGGGCGTTTCGACGTGCTCCCGGTTGGCGCCCTGCCAGCGGAGGAAGGTGTCCTGGACGGCGTCCTCCGCGTCGCTGGCCGAGCCCAGCAGGCGATAGGCGATCGCCTCCAGGCGGGCCCTGGAGTGCTCGAACACCTCGACCTCGTCCGGACTGAGCGGCATGACTAGACAGTATCCAGACGGACGGCGGACGGCGGACAGCGGACGGTTCAGGGTTGGCTCGTGCTGGGGCCGGAGACCCGGCTCGGCTTCCGCCGACCCACGTAGAAGATCCGCCCGGCCAGCAGCAGCACGAGCGCCAGCGGCACCAGCACGGGAGCGAGGGCGGGCCAGACCGGCCACGTCGGTTCGGCCAATCCATTCGCCAACAGGCCCTGCCAGGTGAGGACGACGCCCGGGAGGAGGACGATCGTCACCAGCGTGCCAACCAGTCGGGGTACGGGTGGACGTCGCCGTCCCGCCAGCCCGAACAGCACCGCGCCGGCCGCGGCACCCGGGACGGTGGCAATGAGGATGACGGTGACGTAGCCGTCCGGCGCGGCTGGCACGAACCTCAGGACCGCCATGCGGTCCACCTGGGTGAGCGTGGCTGTCAGCCCGTCCCGTTCGGCCCGCCAGCCATCGCATGGCGTGCCAGTGACCCGATGGTTGCCCTGCCAACCCAGTGCGGCGGCGTTGCGCCGTACCAATTCGGAGTGCCTGCATTCGTCAGCTATAGCGTCGACGTAGTGGTATTCCGCGTACGCCGAGCCGAAGTCGTCGGGGCCCAGGGCACCGTGGACGTAGTTGAGGCCGACGCTCGAGCCGACTGACTCGGTGCCGGGAAGCAACTCCGCCGCCATGCTCTCTACCCGGTCGAAGTTGACTGGCACGGTGCCGCGGCCGGCGTACCAGGAGCCGAGGCTCAGGCCGGCGGTGCCGAACAGCGCCGCGCCGAGCAGCACCATCGCGACCTGCCGTAGTCGATCTCGCACCGATGGACCCCTTCCCTGGTGCGGGGGAGCGTAGCCGAGCGCAACCAGCTCTGGATGTCCCGCGGGAGGGGCCGGGAGTGCGCTGTGGTCGTACCCTTGCCGCGGTGACGTCCGATCCGTTGCGCCGAGCCCTCACCGCACCCGCGGACCCGCCGCTACGGCCCCTGCCCGACCAGGTCGTCGCCCTACTGGAGGCCCTGGACGCGCCGCCGCGCCTCGCCGCGCACCTGCGGGCCGTGCACGACGTGGCCGCGCAGCTCACCGACGCGATGGCGCACCGGTTCCCGCAACTCCCGTTCGACAGCGAGGCGGTGCTCTTCGGCGCCGCCACCCACGACATCGGCAAGGTCCGGCACCCGGAGGAGTTGTCCGGGCCCGGTTCCGCCCACGAGCCCGCCGGTTACGAGCTGCTGCTCCAGCACGGCGTCGCCGAGTCGTCGGCCCGGTTCGCGCGCGACCACGCGTCCTGGCACCAGGACGGCGTCGGCGTCGACGACCTGCTGGTCAGCGTGGCCGACAAGGTGTGGAAGGGAAAGCGGGTCACGGACCTGGAAGAGTTGCTCGTGGACCGGCTGGCCCACGCCACCGGCCGGGAGCGCTGGTCGGTCTTCCTCGACCTGGACGACATCCTCGACCGGATCGCCGCCGACGCGGACCGTCGACTCGCCTTCCAGGCGACCCATCCGGTACGCCGGTGACCCCGGTCAGCGGCTCGCCGGACCCGTTCCCACCGATCGGCGTGGTGGGCGCGCGGTCGGTGTCTCGTCGTACGGCGTCGACCGGTCGTGGAGGCTGGCCACCACCGCTGCGGTCAGGCAGATCGCCGCGGCCGTCATGAGCGGCGGGCGGGCGCCGAGGTGAACGGCCGCGGAGCCGAGCGGGATCGCCACGACGAGCGGTCCGAACATCGCGGTGTTGGCCGTCGCGGAGACCCGTCCCAGCAGCGCCGATGGCGTGTGGGTCTGCACGGCGGTCACCGCCGCGACCAGGGTCCAGGGCAGCCCGACGCCGGCCACCACCGCCCCGACGACAGTGGCCGGCCACCACGGCAGGCAGCGCGCCAGGCAGCCGATCGCGAACAGCGCCGTTCCGACGACACCGACGGCACCGGGACCTCGTGCCGCGATGAGCCGGCCGACTATCAGGCCACCGAGAATGGAACCGGCGCCCTGCGCGCCGGCCAGCACACCCAGGAACGTCGTCGGCAGGCGCAGCTCGGTCACAACGATCGCGTAGATCCCCGCCGTCGTGAAGCCGGACATGGCGATCGACATCGCGGCGAGCACGACCGGCAGCCGTGTCGCTCGCTGTCCGAACAGGACCACCAAGCCGGCGCGCGGGCCGTCGCCGCCTTCGGTGGGTCGCGCGGCGGGCGTCCGGTTCAGGCGAAGAAGCGCGTACAGGGTGGCGACCAGGATCGGCATTGCCGCACTGAGGACGGCGACAGCGTGGCCGCCCCGCCAGGCGTAGAGGCCGGCCCCGGCCAGTGGAGCGACGAGCTTCATGCCCTCCTGTGCGCTGGAGCGCCACCCGTTGACGTCGCCGAGTTCGGTCGGCGCGAGTGCCGACGGCAGCAGCGCCGTCTCGCCGGCGTCGATCAGCACGTAGCTGATGCCGTAGGCGCACGAGACGGCGAAGATGAGCCAGGTCTGCCCCGGCCCGCGTACCGCGAGGAGCGCCAGCAGTGTGGCTGCCAGCATGAGGTTGACGGCGATGACCAGCGGCCGCCGGGGTGCCCGGTCGAGCAGGCCGCCCAGCCACGGGCCGGCGAGCACCGGGGCGTAGACGCAGAGCCCGGCGAGGGCGGCGAGGCTGGTCGAGCCGGTGAGGTCCAGGATCCAGATGCCGGCGACCAGGGACATGGCGCTGCTGCCGAAGCCGGACAGCAGGGAGATCGCCACGAACAGGCCCGCGTTGCGACGCATGAGCACTCCGAGTTGAGTCGAGGTGACTCATATCCTCAAGCTTGAGCGACGCACGGGCAATGCCGCTGCGCCCTGTCAACGGTCCGTTGACAGGGCGACGTCGATCTTCGTCGCGGCGGTTCGAGCGGGCGCGGGCAGTCGCTCACCCGCTTCGGCGAGATCGGTGGCGAGGAGCACTGCCAACGCGTGCAGCGAGCCCGGGGTGGCGTCCAACGCGGCGTCCACGGTGCTCCGCACGAGCGCCGCTCGGCGAAATCGGCTGTCCCACCGCTGATCGGCGCCGATCCACCGGCCGAGGTCGGCCACCGCCGCCCGCAGCGTCGCGATCTGCGGAGGCATCCGGAGGTCGAGCCGCTGCCGCCGCGACCACCGCGCCGCCATCAGCCGCTGGCGACGCTGCTCGGCGGCCTGCCTGCTGCCGAGGCCGAGTGCCGTCGCGATCTGGGCCCACGTCGCACCGTCGTGGCGCGCGCGGTCGATGATCTCCAGCTCCTGCTCGTCCAGGCGGGCGCGGGTAGCGCGAACCTCCGCCAACCGAGCCAGCTCCGCCGTCATCTGTCAACGCTACATTGACAGCGTCCGGGCCTCGGCGGTGATCGTCCGGGGAGCACGGACCATGAACACGTCCACCGGATCCTCGGTGTCGACCGCGAAGCCGTGCCGCTCGTACAGCCTCCGGGCCGGGCTGCCCCGCAGCACGTTCAAACGCACCTGCGTGCCGGCGCGATCGCACCGGTCCAGCAGCTCGCGCAGCACTGCCGTGCCGATGCCACTGCCCTGCAACAGCGGGGCCAGGTAGAAGTGCTCCAGCCAGTTGGCGTCCGCGTCGGGCCGCAGCGCCACGCAGCCGGCGAACGCGCCGTCCACCTCGACGACCCAGGTGTACGCCGGCGCGAAACGGTCCCGCAGGCGCTGCCGTACCCGCTGTTCGTCGTACCGCCCGAGCCGCTCCAGGTCGGCCCGCAGCACCACCGCCCGCAACTCGGCCACCGCTTCGACGTCCGCCGCCGAGGCCGGCCGAAGCTCCCAGTCCGCCATGATCAGTAAGTTAGCGCGGCCCGGTGTCCTAGCAGCGGGGCCTGTCGTATCGTTCTCCGATGGTGCAGCCGGTGTGGGCGAACGGTGACGCGTACGAGGCGTACGTGGGTCGGTGGAGCCGCCTGGTCGCTGTGGAGTTCCTGCGCGGCTTGGCCGTTGCGCCGGGGCGGCACTGGCTCGACGTGGGGAGCGGCACCGGAGCACTGACCTCGACGATCCTCAGCCACAGCGACCCCGTCGAGATAACCGGCATCGACCCGTCGGAGGGTTTCGTCGCTGTCGCGCGTACCCGGGTCACCGACCCCCGGGCGGCCTTCCAGGTCGGTGACGCGCTGGCGCTGCCGCTGCCCGATGGTGTCGCGGACGTGGTGGTCAGCGGATTGACGCTCAACTTCGTGCCGGAGCCCGAGCGGGCGGTGGCGGAGTTCGCCCGGGTGGTCCGGCCGGCCGGGGTGGTGGCCGCCTACGTCTGGGACTACGCCGAGGGGATGGCGATGATGCGGCACTTCTGGGCCGCCGCCGCACAGCTCGACAGGGCCTCGGCGAAGCTGAACGAGGGGAACCGCACCACTGTGTGTCAGCCCGACGCGCTCCGCACGTTGTGGGAGCGGGCCGGGTTGCGGGACGTGTCGGTCTGGCCGGTCGACGTACCGACGACCTTCACCGACTTCGCCGACTACTGGACGCCGTTCCTCGGCGGTCAGGGGTCGGCGCCGGGATACGTCGCGACGTTGGCCGAATCCGACCGGGCCGCGCTGCGGGAGTCGCTGGCCACCCGGCTGCCGGTCGAGCCGGACGGCTCGATCCGGCTCACCGCGCGGGCCTGGGCCGTACGCGGCACGCTGCCCGAGTAACAGTCGCGCCGAGCCCTTCCGGGCCCTTGTCGCAATTCGGACAAGACGGTAAAGCCCCAGGTAGAGCACCCTTGGGGCAGGTGGAGGTAGACGGGTGGCGGGCCACATCCCGATCCTCCGGACCGGTGGGGACAACATCGTCCGTACCGGCGCCGCCCTCACCCAGCCCGGCCTCGAAGCCGTGGCGGTCACGGCACAGCCGCCGTGCCGATCGCGCGTACGACAGGCCGTGGCTGTCACCGACACCACCGCGGGCGCCCGCGGCGGTGCCTCCGCCCACCGGGACAAGGACGTCAGCACCACCGGCAGTCAGGTAACTCCGTCCGCCGGTAGTGCCTACCGTCCCCGTGCCCCGCCGGCCTTTCGCACTGTGGACCCCGCCAGGGTCCGGCGTCGCTGAACCGCGCGCCGGAGCCCCGGCGACCGAGCAAGAAAGGGCCCGACATGGCCGCTCCCACTGCAACCGCAGCCCTGAACGCATCCGTCTTCGCGCCGGGTGACCAGATGCTGCTGACAGTCACCTACTCAGACGCCGACACCAAACCGCTGACCGTCACCATCGTGGTCGCCGACGCGCAGGGCAACAGCAGCGCGCCGGTCAAGGTCACGGCGGTCATCGACCCGCTCGCGGTGACCGTCACCGACAACTCCGGGCGTACCTGGACCCGGGTTTCCGACAACGGCTCCGTGGCCGTGTATCGGTCGGTGGCGTGATGCCCCGGGTAACCGTCCAGGTCCGCGACGCCGCCGGCAACACCGCGACGGCCGCCGCCGACTACAGCCTGGGCCAACCCGTGCTCGGCGGCTACTACCTCTCCGGCGGTGCCGATCCGACCGCCGACATGGCCGGCGGCAACTTCCGGTCGCTCACCCAGTACCGCAGCCTCGCCGACGGCTACATCTTCCCCGGCTACAACCGCCCCTGGCTGGTCAGCCTGGGCAAGGCCGGGGTGCAGATGAACATGGTCCTGGAGCTGAAGCACTACGGTGCTCCGAACTACGGACCGCAGAGCTTCGCTGTGGACGGCACCAGCTACACGGTGCCGGCGCCGACGATGACCATCCAGCAGCGCCCCGGCGCGACCTGGCCGAAGGCGTACGGGTACGGCCAGGTGCTCAAGGGGCAGTGTGACGGGCTGCTGGCCCGTGCCCTGTCGCAGTACCGGACGCTCGGCTTCGGGGTGAACATCCAGCTCGCCTCGGAACTGGACACCGATCACGAGTTCGGCACCACCGAGGACGGCAAGGCATACACCTGGGCCGAGTCGGACGCTCGGGCGGTGCAGGCGATGAACTACATCCTGACGTGGTTCAAGGCGCGGACGCTGCCGGCCGGGACGACCTTCTCGGTGGGGCTGGGCGGCTTCGACCGGGCCTGCTTTCAGCGCACCCACCCGGAGTCGCTGATGTCCCGCCTCGACTATCTCCAGTGGAACGCGTACGGCACCAACGCCAGCCACACGGCGCTGGCCCGGTTTCGGCGTACCAAGGACTGGGCGGTCGCGGATCTTGGCCCGGTGGCGCTGTCCCGACCGGTGATCATCGCCGAGTGGGGGGTCAGGTCGGCCGAGATCCCGGACCAGGCGGCCTGGATCGCCACGGTGCCGGCGGCGATCGCTCAGCTCAACGCCGAGCGTGGGCCACGGATCGTGCGCACCAACTACTTCAACTCCGGATGGGGCACCCTGACGCCGAAGGCCGTCGGGTTGGCCGCGCTCCGCGAGGCGTACGCCAAGCGGCCGTACGTCTGAGCGGGTTCCGGCGGCTCCGGGCTCCGGGGCCGCCGGGACCGCACCGGTCAGCCCTCGCCGAGCCGTTCGGCGTACGCGTCGCGCAGCTCGGGCCAGCCGTAATCCTTGGCCTCCGCGCCGCGGATCGGGCCGACCGGGTCGCCGTCGAGCAACCGGTCTGCCACGTCGAGGCAGAGGTGCCAGCCGGCCGCGACCATCGGCACGATGCCCCGGTCGGCGACCGTGTGCCGCAGGGTGAGCCGGGTGCCGCTGCCCAGCGGGCTCAGCTCCCAGCGCAGCAGGTCGTCGCCCCAGGTGTACTCCAGCAGGTGCGGCGGCTCGGCCCGGCGTACCGCCGCCGGGTCTTCCTGGGTGGTCTCGCCGTCGATGAGGGTGAGGACGGCGGCGCCGGCGCTGCCGAGGTCGCGGTCGGCGAGGAACGGCGCCCACTGCGCGAGCTGGGCCGGGTCGGTCAGTGCCGCCCAGACGGCGGCCGGCGGATGCCGCAGGTCGCGGACGAAGACGAGTGTCGCGCCGCCGTCGGTGGGCTCGGCGCGCACGTCGGCGGGTGGGCTCGGGCGGAACGCGTCGCGGTCCATTCACTGCTCCTGACTGTCGAGGTGCCGTTCCAGGGCGTCCAGGTGTCGGGCCCAGAGTCGCCGGTACGGGTCGAGCCAGCCGTCGACGTCCCGTAGTGGGCCGGGGTCGAGGCGGTAGATCCGCTGTCGGGCGGCCGTCCGGCAGGTGACGAAGCCGGCGTCGCGAAGCACCCGCAGGTGTTTGGAGACGGCTGGCTGGCTGACTCCGAGCCCGTCGACCAGCTCGCCGACGCTGCGTTCGGCGTCGCGGAGCTGATCGAGGATCCGGCGCCGGGTGGGCTCGGCGAGGACGGTGAAGGCGTCGGTGGACACCTTTCCAATATGCCTTCTCCGTCATATGACTGTCAAAGCATACGACGACAGTCGCCGTCCCGACGCGGCACCGCCGATCGGCTCCCTATGCTCGGATCATGGAACTTCGGATCTTCACCGAGCCCCAGCAGGGCGCCAGCTACGACCAGTTGCTCGCCGTCGCCCGCTGCGCGGAGGACGCCGGCTACGGCGCGTTCTTCCGTTCCGACCACTACCTGATGATGGGTGACGTGAGCGGCGAGCCCGGCCCCACCGACGCGTGGACCACGCTCGCCGGCCTGGCCCGGGAGACCAGCCGCATCCGGCTCGGCACGCTGATGACCGCCGCCACCTTCCGGCTGCCCGGCCCGCTGGCGATCACAGTCGCGCAGGTCGACCAGATGAGCGGCGGCCGGGTGGAGCTGGGCATCGGCACCGGCTGGTACGCCGAGGAGCACAGCGCGTACGGCATCCCGTTCCCGCCCCTGGCCGAGCGGTTCGACCGGCTGGAGGAGCAGCTCGCCGTCATCACCGGGCTCTGGGCCACGCCGCCGGGGGAGCGGTTCGACCACGACGGCAGGTGCTACCCGGTCCGGGACTCGCCCGCCCTGCCCAAGCCCGTGCAGCCGCGTCCTCCGATCCTGCTCGGCGGGACGGGCCCGAAGCGCACCCCTCGGCTGGCCGCCCGCTACGCGGACGAGTTCAACCTGCCGTTCGCCTCGGTGCCGGACACCGCGGCGCAGTTCGACAGGGTCCGCGCGGCCTGCGCCGAGATCGGCCGGGACCCGGGCGGAATGGTCTGGTCGAACGCCCTGGTGCTCTGCTGCGGGCGCGACGACGCCGAGGTGGCCCGGCGGGCCGCCGCCATCGGCCGCGAACCGGACGAGCTGCGGGCCAACGGTCTGGCCGGGACTCCCGCCGAGGTGCTGGACACCATCGGCAGGTACGCGGAGATCGGCAGCGAGCGGTTCTACCTCCAGGTGCTGGACCTCAGCGACCTGGACCACCTGGAGCTGGTCGCCAGCGAGGTGATGGCAAAGCTCTGAGTCGATCGGTGGCCATGGGGACGCCGCCGCCGGTCAGGCCCGGTGGACGCCCGTCCCGACCGCGTTCGGGTCACCCAGCACGGTGTCCAGCCGCCCGTCGCGGTCACTGTCCACGTAGGTGATGTCCGGAATCCCGTCGCCGTCCACGTCGATCTGGACGACGTCGGCGACGCCGTCACCGTCGAGGTCGGTGACCACCTCCACCGAGCCGTCCAGGTGACGCGTCACGATCGACTGTGCGCCACTGGCCCGCGGCGGCGGGCCGGGTGCCGGCACCGGCGTCGGGGCGGGCGCGGGCGCCGGTGTCGGTCGAGGGCCGGGGGTGGGCGACGGGTGGCTCGGAAGCCCGCCGGCCGGCGGTGCGCTGGCCTGCTCGACCTCGGTGCCGGTGGGGTCCAGCTCCTCCTCGGAGGGGAAGACGTCACCTCGTGCGGCCGGATCGCGGTAGCTGCTCATGGGCGTAGGGTTCCCCGACGACGACGAGAACAACCGTGCCCGATCGACCGGTGTCCTTGGTGCCCGGTCTGGCGGAAGATGTCGGGACCGACGCCACGGTCATGAAACGGGGGTCCGAGCGTGGAATTGCGCCGGAATCGGGGGGCCCGTGCGCTCGCCCTGGTGTGCGTACTCGGTGGAGTGCTCCTGTTGGTCTATCGCAGCGACGGCGCCCTGCTACGGACGATCATCGCGGTGGGGGCGATCGCGCTCGGCGCGGTGGCGCTGGTCAGCGCGATGCGGCCGTTCCGGTTCAGGATCCACGCGGACGGGCTCAGCATCCGGCGGCCCGGCCTGCGTCGGGAGATCGGGTGGGCCGAGGTGGACGTGCTGGTCCTCGACGAGCCGCCCCGACGCGACGGCCATCCGGAGCCGCCACGACTGCTGATGGTGCCGGTGCAGGCCGTGCCGCGTGAGCTGGTGACCGCCCGCCACCCGCTCGACGGCCGAGCAGCCGTCGAGTTGCTCGTCCTCGACCAGGTCCGTGAGCAGCCCGAGCAGGTGTCCGCAGCGCTCACCCAACATGCCGGTGGCCGTTTCGTCGACCTGCTCGCGCTGCGTCGCGCCGCCTTCGAGACCCCGGAGCTCCCGGTCGGCCTGCGGGGCTACCAGATGGACCGGGTCGACCGGTTGATCCGACGCGGCCAGGACGCGCTGATGTCCGGGGACGCGTCAGCCCGGCAGGCGGCCCGCGGAGAGATCGAACGCGCCATCACTGCCGGTCTGCCGGTCGCCCAACGTGGTTACGGCACGTTCCAGACGGATACGGTTCTGGACGCCCTCGTCACCGCGTTGGCCGACCAGCAGAGCACCGATCGGGAGACCGCCACATGACCGCGCAGGGATCGCACGCCGCGTCGACCACTGAGGTTCCGCGCCGCAACTGGGCCGGCAACGTGCGGTACGCCGCGAAGGCGTTCCACCGCCCCACCTCCGTCGACGAACTGCGCCGGCTCGTCGCCGGCAGCAGCCGGATCCGGGCGGTGGGCAGCGGGCACTCCTTCAACAGTCTCGGCGACACCGACGGTGACCTGGTCAGCCTCGCCGGGCTGCCCCCGGTCGTCGAGGTGGACCACGAGCGGGGACAGGTCACAGTGAGCGGCGCGCTGCGCTACGGCGACCTCGCCCGACAGTTGCACACCCAGGGGTACGCGCTGGCGAACCTCGCCTCGCTGCCGCACATCTCGGTGGCCGGTGCGGTGGCCACCGCCACCCACGGCTCCGGCCAGACCCACGGCAACCTGGCCAGCGCTGTCGCCGGCCTGGAGCTGGTCACCGCCGACGGCGATCTGCTCCGGGTCGACAGCGACACCGACACGTTCGCCGGCATGGTGGTCGGGCTCGGCGCGCTCGGCCTGGTCACCCGCGTGACCCTGGACGTGGTGCCGACCTTCGCGCTGCGCCAGTACGTACGCCTCGACCTGGACCGGACGGCGTTGGACGAGGCGCTCGGCTCGGCGTACAGCGTCAGTGTCTTCACCGACTTCCGTACGCCCCGGCTGCGCGAGGTGTGGCGCAAGCAGTTGGCCGACCAGCCGCAACCTTCGGCGGACTGGCTGGGCACCACAGCGGCCGACCAGCCCCGGCACCCGGTGCTCGGGATGCCGGCGGAGAACTGCACCCCGCAGCTCGGCGAGCCGGGCCCGTGGCACGAGCGGCTGCCGCACTTCAAGCTCGGCTTCACCCCGAGCAGCGGCGACGAACTGCAGTCCGAGTACCACGTCGCCCGTACGGCGGCGGCTGACGCGCTCGCCGCGCTGGACGACCTGGCCGACCTGATCGCCCCGGTGCTGCTGGTGTCCGAGCTGCGGACGGTCGCGGCCGACGAGCTGTGGCTCAGCCCGAACTACCGGCGGGACAGCTTCGTGCTGCACTTCACCTGGGTCGACGACACCGCGGCGGTGCTGCCCGTGGTGGCCGCCGTGGAGGAGCGGCTGGCGCCCTTCGCGCCCCGCCCACACTGGGGCAAGGTCTTCGTCACCGACCCGGCAGAGCTGTCCGCCCGCTACCCGAGGTACGCCGACTTCGCCGCGCTCCTGGCCGACCTGGACCCGACGGGCACGTTCCGCACCGACGCCCTGGACCGCTACTTCCCCCGCTGACCGAGCGCGTGCCATAGCGCCGTGGCATGGGGCGGCTGGGATTGGTGGGGTGGAAGACCATCGACAGACACTGATGTCTGTCGATGAGTCTCATCGTCCGGTCCCCGTCCCGGGACCGTCGGCTCCACCCCTCGGAGCGAGACATGCAGCCCGTACCCGCCATCACCCCCGAACCAGTCGCCCCTCGTCCCCGCCGCGGTCTGCGGTGGGCGCTCGCCCTGGCAGTGCTCGGCGCCGGACTGGGCGCAGCGCCGGCCGCCCACGCCGCAGCCAGCCCGTACGAGCGCGGCCCGGCCCCCACAGTGGCCAGCATCGAGGCCAGCCGGGGCCCGTTCGCCATCGCCCAGAGCACCGTCGCTGCCTCCAGCGTCAGCGGGTTCCGGGGAGGAACGATCTACTACCCGACCAGCACCGCCGAGGGCACCTTCGGCGCTGTGGCGATCTCACCCGGCTACACCGCCACCCAGTCCAGCGTGGCCTGGCTGGGGCCGCGCCTCGCCTCGCAGGGCTTCGTGGTGATCACGATCGACACGTTGTCCCGCTACGACCAGCCGACCAGCCGGGGCACGCAACTGCTCGCAGCCCTGGACTACCTCACCAACACCAGCGGCGTGCGTACCCGGATCGACCGCAACCGGCTCGCCGTGATGGGGCACTCGATGGGCGGCGGCGGCAGCCTCTCGGCGGCGAACTCACGACCGCAGTTGCAGGCCGCGATCCCGCTGACCGGCTGGCACACGGTCAAGAACTGGTCCGGCGTACGGGTGCCGACGCTTGTGGTCGGCGCGGAGAACGACTCGGTGGCGCCGGTCTCGTCGCACTCGGAGCCCTTCTACACCAGCCTGCCGTCCACGCTGGACAAGGCGTACCTGGAACTCAACAACGCCAGCCACTCCGCGCCCACCTCGACGAACGTGACTGTCGCCAAGTACAGCATCTCCTGGCTGAAGCGCTTCGTTGACGACGACACCCGCTACGACCAGTTCCTCTGCCCCGCACCCCCCGCCTCGACAACCATCCAGGAGTACCGCAACACCTGCCCCCACTCCTGACCCGTTGCCCCCTGCCCCCTGCCCCGCATCACCGGGAGGGGGTGGGGGTGCGGAGGGTGCTGCGTTGGACGGCGCGGCTGATGTCGCTGGGGGAGACTATGCCGGTCAGACGGCCGTCCTCGGTCACCACCAGGGCGCGGCCGTCGGCGCACTCGGAGAGCCGGGGGAGCAGGTCGTTGAGCTGTTCGCCGGGCTGGGCCAGCACCAGTTCGTCGGCTCGACAGGCCACCTCGGCCAGCGTGGTCGACGCCCGCCGCTCCGGCGGCACGCCCCGCACCCGGTCGACGGTGACCAGGCCGGTCGGCCGGCCGTCCTCGGTCAGCGGCAGCGCCGAATGCCGGTACGCGAACAGGTAGTGGTCGACGAAGTCCGCGACAGTCATCTGCGCCGAGGCGGTCTGCGGCTGCGGGGTCATCACATCGCCCACCCGAATCCCGCGCAGCGCGGTGCCGGTGCGGGCCTGCCGCTCCTCCATCCCGGCCGCCCCGATCAGGAACCAGCCGATCAGCGCCAACCACAGCCCGCCGAAACCCACACCGGACAGGAACTGCCACAACCCCAGGCCGATCAGCAGCACACCCAGCACCCAGCCGGCCCGGGCGGCGACCACTGAGGCGCGGGTCCGGTCACCGGTGGCCTTCCAGACCGCGGCGCGCAGCAACCGGCCACCGTCCAGGGGCGCGGCCGGCAACACGTTGAAGATGGCCAGCAGGACGTTGATCCCCGCCAGCCAGGCCACCGCCCCGAACAGCAGCCCGCCCTGCCCGGCCAGCGCGAGCAGCGCCGCGATGGCACCGAAGAACGCCCCGATCAGCAGGCTGACCAGTGGGCCGACGCCTGCGATGCGCAACTCGGCGCCCGGGTCACGCGGCTCGCCCCGCAACTCGGCCACGCCGCCGAACAGCCACAGCGTGATGCCGTCGACAGTCAGCCCGTTGCGTTTGGCGACGATCGCGTGCGACACCTCGTGGGCGAGCAGGCCGACGAAGAACACCACCGCCGCGGCCAGCCCGGCGATCAGGTACGCCACCGACGAGCGGTCGGGGTACGAACGGGGGAACTGGTTCGCTGCCAAGCCCCAGGCGATCAACGCGAAGATGACCAGCACGCTCCAGTTGACGCCGACCGGCACTCCCGCGACCCGGCCAAGCCGGAAACTGGCCCTCATCCCACCGAGATACCCCGCCAGACCGTGGGCATGCCGAGGACTCAGGCAAACGGTGTGATCCACTCCGCTTTCGTGAAGTCGGGGTGTTCTGGCGCCAGGGATACCCCGACGTCATGGACGACGAGTGGATCATGCCCGCCTGTCTGGCGCCGAGCCCAGGTCAGCGGCGGGGGGTCTCGCTGGCGATGGTCATCTCGCGGGGCAATGCCGCCGCGCGCAGCGCCCAGTCCAGCGCGTAGTCGGCGATCTGCTCCCAGCCGTCCTGGCCGACGGTGAAGTGCGATCGGCCGGCGAACTGCTCGTACGCGGTCAGGGCCCGGGACTTCTGGTAGAGCCCGGCGTTGGCGCGGACCACCGAAGCCGGCACCACGTGGTCGACCTCGCCGGCCATCAGCAGCAGCGGCGCCCGGTCGTTGCGACCGACGTCGACGCGGGCCGGCGAGCGCGGGTCGAGGTTGGCGAACGCGCCCTCGAAGAAGACCCGCCCGGCGCCGGGGACGGCGTAGCGCCGCCAGGCCCGGTCGGAGTCCTCGCGGCTCATCGTGTTGCCGAAGGCGTAGGCGAAGTCGTCAGGGGTGAACGGGACGGCCTTGCCCCGGTTGGCGGGGCTGCGCAGGATCGGAAAGCCCGAGCGCAGCTGACTCAGTGGCACCTTGAGCACGCCCTTCACCGCAGCAGGGTGCACTCCCACCACCGCCGCGCCGAGACCCCGGTCGGCAAGGACCTGGGCGAACAGGCCGCCGAACGAGTGCCCCATGATGATCGGCGGGCGGGGCAGCGCCCGGATGATCCGGTCGTAGTGCGCCACGATCGTGGCCATGCTCTGCTCGGCGATCGGGCCGGGGTCGTCGCGCAACTCCTCCACTGACCGGTCCATGCCGGGCCAGGCGGGGGCGATGACGTGCATGCCGCGCTCGGTGTACCGCCGGGCCCACCCCTCCCAGCTACGCGGCGTCATCCAGAGCCCGTGGATCAGCACGACCGTGTCGACCTGACCCTGCGGCGTGGCACCCATCGCGTCCTCCCGGTGTCGCGGTTCGGCCCGGCGGTTACCCGCTGTGCCCGTCCGGAATCCGGCCGCCCTGACAAATGTCACGGTCGGAGCGTGACGACCGCTCCGGGCATCGGGGTACGCCCCACCGGAGCATCAGTGGCATGACCAGTACGCATCCGGCTGTCGAGTTGGACGGCCTCACCAAGAGCTTCGGCACGGTCACCGCTGTCGACGGGTTGAGCCTACGGGTGCAGCCCGGCGAGGTGGTGGCGTTCCTCGGCCCGAACGGCGCGGGCAAGACCACCACCATCGACATGCTGCTCGGGCTGTCCCGCCCGGACACGGGCACCGTCCGCGTCCTCGGCGGCACCCCTGACGAAGCGGTGGCCCGAGGTCGGGTCGCCGCCGTACTCCAGACCGGTGGGCTGCTCAAGGACCTCACGGTGGGCGAGACGGTACGGATGACCGCCCACTTCTACCGGCACACCCGCCCGGCGGCGGAGGTGCTGGAGCGGGCCGGTATCACCGACATCGCCGACCGGGTGGTCGGGCGCTGCTCGGGCGGTCAGCAGCAACGACTGCGCTTCGCGCTGGCCCTGCTGCCCGACCCGGACCTGATGGTGCTCGACGAGCCGACCACCGGCATGGACGTCGAGGGTCGGCGCGACTTCTGGCAGGCCCTGCGCCGTGACGCCCGGCGGGGACGGACAGTCATCTTCGCCACCCACTACCTGGACGAGGCGGACGCGTACGCGGACCGGATCGTGCTGGTCCGACAGGGGCGCATCGTCGCCGACGGCACCACCGCGGAGATCAAGAACCTGGCCGCCGGCCGTACCGTGCGGGCCACCCTGCCCGGCGCCGACCAGGCAGCGCTCGCCGCCCTGCCCGGCGTGGACGCCGTGGAGGTGCGCGGCGACAGCGTGCTGGTGCGGACCGGTGACTCGGACGCCGTCGCCCGGCACCTGCTGACCCGGACCGCCGCCCGGGACGTCGAGATCACCTCCCGCAACCTCGAGGACGCCTTCCTCGCCCTGACCACAGCGCAGACCGGAGCCTGAGATGACCATCTCCACCCCCACCCGCGCCGCTGTCACCGAGCCGGACCGTCGGCTGCCCGCGCTGGGCGGGTTCGCTCCCGGCGCCCTGGGTATCGAGCTGCGCCGGGTGCTGCGCAACCGCCGCACCCTCGCCTTCACGCTGATCATGCCGGGCGTCTTCTTCCTCATCTTCGGCCTGCCGCAGGGCGGGCAGTCACTGGACAACGGTCGGCCGGTGACGGCGTACGTGATGATCAGCTTGGCCGTCTACGCGGCGATGGTGGCCACCACCAGCGTCGGTGGCGCGGTGGCCACCGAGCGGGCGTTGGGCTGGAGCCGGCAACTGCGGCTCACCCCGCTGCGCCCGGCGGCGTACGTGGCGACCAAGCTGATCACCGCGATGAGTCTCGGTCTGCTCGCGGTCGTCATCGAGTTCCTGGTGGGTGCCGTGGCCGGCGTTCGCGTCCCGGCGTACGTCTGGCTGCTGTCCGGGCTCGCCGCCTGGGTCGGCTCGCTGGTCTTCGCCGCGTTCGGTCTCTTCATCGGCTACCTGGCGCCGGCCGAGAACGTCATGCAGATCATCGGCCCCGTCCTGGCGGTGCTGGCCATGTTCGGCGGGTTGTTCGTCCCGGTCGAGGTGCTGCCGGACGTGCTCCAGCAGGTCGCGAAGTTCACCCCGGTGTACGGCATGGGCGTGCTGGCCCGCGCCCCACTGACCGGCGACGGGGTGAGCATGGCGGCGGTGGCGAACCTCGTCGTCTGGGCGTTGCTCTTCGGCGTCGGCGCGGCCCGGCTGTTCCGCCGGGACACCGCGCGGGTCTGACCGGCCGCGACCGCTAGCGTGAACCCGATGGACCTCTCGACCGGGCAGCCCTGGCCGGTGAGCCGCCACTGGCGGGTCACCGGCTGGCTGCTGGCCGCCGTCTGGCTGTTCTTCCTCAACGTGCCGCTCGCCACAGCGCTGCACCAGCCGGAGCCGTGGCGGCGGGCCCTCGGCGTGGTGGCCCTGGTCGTCTTCGGCATCGGTTACGTGCTGCTGTTCCAGTGGGCCCGCAAGCTGCGCCAGTCAATGCTGCCGATTCCGACGGGTCGGGCGCGGGTCGGGCTGGCGCTGCTGCTCGCGGTGGGTCTGGCCAGCCTCCCGGGCACCGAAGGGGACTGGCTGGCCACCCTTGTCTACGTGGCCGCGGCGGCGGTGTTCCTGCTGCCGCCGTGGGAGGCGCTGGCCGTCGTGGTGCTCTGCGCGGTGACCCCCGTGCTGGCCTCCTGGCTGGTGCCGGGGTGGGAGGCGGAGAACGGCATCGTCTTCGCGGTGCTGCTCGCCTCGTTCGCCATGTTCGGGGTGTCCCAGTTGGCCCAGCGCAACAGCGAACTGCGCGCCGCCCAACAGGAGATCGGTCGGCTCGCGGTCGCCGAGGAGCGGTCCCGCGCCGCCCGCGACCTGCACGACATCCTCGGACACTCGCTGACAGTGGTGGCGATCAAGGCCGAGTTGGCAGGGCGTCTGATCGAGGTCGACCGGGAGCGGGCCGCCGTCGAGATCGCCGAGGTGGAGGCGCTGGCCCGGGCCGCGCTGGCCGACGTACGGCAGACGGTCGGGGCGTACCGCGAGGTCAGTCTCGCCGCGGAGCTGGCCGGCGCCCGCTCCGCGCTGGCCGCGGCGGGCATCGCGGCGGACGTGTCGACCGAGGTGCCGGCGCTGCCGGAGGAGTGGGACCGGTTGTTCGGCTGGGCGGTACGGGAAGGGGTGACAAACGTGGTCCGGCACAGCGGGGCGCGATGCTGCGTGATCCGGGTCCACCCGGATCGGGTCGAGATCAGTGACGACGGTCGTGGCCCGTCCACACCCGACCCGAGCGGGCACGGGCTGGTCGGCCTGCGGGAGCGGGCGCGGCGGCTGGACGCGGTGGTGACGGTCGGCCGTCGGCCGGCGGGCGACGGTTTTCTGCTGCGGGTGCACGCGCCGGGGGAGGCCCGGTGAGCGGCGGTTCCACGCCGATCCGGCTGCTGCTCGCCGACGACCAGGCGCTGGTCCGGGGCGCGCTGGCCGCCCTGCTCTCGCTGGAGGAGGACCTGACGGTGGTCGCCGAGGTCGGCCGGGGCGACGAGGTGGTGCCCGAGGCTCGACGCAGCGCCCCGGACGTCGCCCTGCTGGACGTGGAGATGCCCGGCCTGGACGGAATCGCCGCCACCGCGGCGTTGCGGGCCGCGCTGCCGACCTGCCGGGTGCTGGTGGTGACCACCTTCGGCCGACCCGGCTACCTGCGCCGGGCGATGGAGGCCGGTGCGAGCGGTTTCGTTGTCAAGGACACCCCGGCCCGGCAGCTCGCCGACGCGGTCCGCCGGGTGCACGCCGGCCTGCGGGTGGTCGACCCGACGCTGGCCGCGGAGACCCTGGCCGCCGGGGTCAGCCCGCTGACCGAGCGGGAAACCGAGGTGCTGCGGACCGCGCGAGGCGGTGGCAGCGCCGCCGACCTGGCCAGGGCGTTGCACCTCTCCGAGGGGACGGTACGCAACCACCTGTCCGCGGCGATCGGCAAGACCGGTGCCCGCAACCGGGCCGACGCGATCCGGGTCGCCGAGCAGAACGGCTGGCTGCTCGGCGAGTGACGCTGCCGGCCGGCGCTCAGGCGGTCGGCGGCGGGGCGGCCAGTTGGTCGACCACGACGACGCTGCTTCCGGGACGGACCTCGGCGAGCAGTTCCCGCTGACCGCTGCGGGTCAGCCGGATACAACCGTTTGTGGTGTTCTCGCCCAGCTCGTCGTCGTGGTGCCAGGTGTGCACCCCGATGTGCGCGCCGCGCAGCCCGGACGGCACCGACTCCGGGTCGTCGGGCACCGAACCGAGGGCGTAGATGTCCACCCCGCCGTAGACCTCCTCCGGCGGTGGGGTGCGGCCCAGGATGAAGGTCCGCCCCAGTGGAGTCTCCTGGCCCGACTGGCCGAGGCTGACCTCCCAGGTGCGCACCGCCTTGCCGGCCCGGTACCAGGTGAGCCGGTGGACCTTGCGTTCCACAACGATCTGGTCGCGCAGCGGCACCGTCTCGAACCCGCCGGGCGGCAGCCAGGCGAGCCGGCGGTTGGCCGAGGGCAGCAGGACGGCCGTCCAGCCGGCGCGCCGCTGGGCGATCGGCATTGTCAGCTCGACACCGCGGATGGTCGGTTCGAGGAAGGCGCGCGGCCGACCGCCGGGCGCGTCGTACGCGGCGATCCGTCTGGTCGGGTGCACGCCCTCGGTCAGCGGTGTGACGTCCATGGTGTCCGGGTCGGCGGGGAACCCTCCGGGTGCGGGGTCGTAGTCGACAACCGGCAGCCCGTCCGGGGCGGGCGCGGCCGGAGGGATCGACTCCTCCGGGCTCTGGTCCACACTGCTCGGAGTCGGGTCGGCTACCACCACGTTGCGGTCGTCGGGGGCCGTCGAGCTGGGGGTGAGGGCCTGGCCGACAAGCAGCGCGGTCACCAGCAGCGCGGGTACGCCGATCGCGGCGGCCACCCAGACGCCGCGACGACGGTACGGAGTCTTTCGGTCAAACGGCACGAAACCACTCTATGGTGGCTGATGCTTCGGGGCCCCCGGTTCGGCGAGACCCGCCGTCCGGAGGCCCCTGTCGAATCAGATTCGCGCGCCGATGTGAATGGCCACGGCGTCGTGCGCCGGCACGTTCGTCGCGAACCAGCCGCTACCGTCCACCGTGATCACCGGTCCGCTGCACGTGCCGCTCGCGTACGTGCCGTGGACGACGTCGCAGTATCGACCGGCGGGCAGCCCCGTGTAGTAGGAGCGGCCGTTCACAGCGGCGTCCTCGTCGTTGACCGTGATGAAGCCCTTGCCGCTGCGGCTGAACGCGATGTGGTTGTTGCCGTTGTCGTACCAGTTGGCCACGCCGGCGCCCTCGGTGGCGTTGCGGAAGCCGACCATGTTGGCGATCACCGGCCAGCGGTGTTCGCACTCCCAGCCGGAGTAGCAGGTGGCGTTGAGCGTCTTGTTGGCGCCGTCCGACGGTGGGCCGGCGTCCCGGTTGCTGAAGGTGTAGCTGGACATGACGGTCGGGGAGCCGTACGGCCAGGCCAGCATGAAGGCGTTGGCCAGCGCGTAGATGCCCCGGTCGCGGTAGGTCAGCACACCACCGGAGTCGCGCTGGGTGTCGTGGTTGTCGACGAACACCGAGGCCGAGCCGGTGGGCAGGTGCCCCCAGCCCTCGCCGAAGTTGCGCAGGTACGCCAACCGCTCGGAGCGGAACACCCGGGCCAGGTCCTTGCCGTAGCGGAACTCGTGCACGTCACCGTTGCCCGTGTACTCGGTCGGCTGCACCGGCTCGCCGGCGCCGTGGATGACCTCCTGCACGATGTACGCGGAGCGGGACAGCTTGCCCCTGATGGCGGCGATGTCGGCGGCCGGCATGTGCTTGCTGGCGTCCATCCGGAAGCCGTCGACGCCGAGCGAGAGCAGGTCGTTGAGGTACGAGGCGATCTTCGTGCGGACGTAGTCCGACTCGGTCCTGAGGTCCGAGAGGTTGACCAGCTCGCAGTTCTGCACCTCGTACCGGTCGTTGTAGTTGGCGATGTCGTCGCCGCCGTTGCGCCCACAGTGGTGGAAGTCCTGGGTCTGGTAGATGCCCGGGTAGTCGTAGTGCGAGTAGGACGAGCCGGCCCAGCCGGTGCCGCCGTTGTCCTGACCGGACATGTGGTTGATCACCGCGTCGACGATCACCTTGACCCCGGCCGCGTGGCAGGTGTTCACCATCGACTGGAACTGGGCCCGGGTGCCCTTGCGGGACTCGATCCGATAGCTGACCGGCTGGTAGGCCAGCCACCACTGGTTGCCCCGCACGTGCTCCTGCGGGGGCGAGACCTGCACGAAGCCGTAGCCCTTCGGGCCGAGGGTGCTCTGGCATTCGCTGGCCACCGAGGGCCAGTTCCACTCGAAGAGCTGGACGATGACCTTCTTGCCGCCGGACGGGGCGGCGGCGGCCGGGGGTGCCGTCACGGCGGTGGGGACGAGCAGGCTGGCGATCAGGCCGAGGGCGAGGAGCGCCGAGCCGCGTCGACGTCGGTGCATGGGGACTCCTGACGGGAGCGGGGGTGGTGGTGCGGTGGGGGAGTGCCGGCTTGCCGGAATCTTGCAAGCCTGGCTGAAATTTGCTGAAAGGTTACAAGCGTGTTGCGGCGACTGTCAATGCATGGACATTCGTCACTGTCCAGATCGGTGGGGGAAGCGGGTACAACGCACTGCCGCGCCCCTCGGTTCGATTTCGGCAGAGAAATTTCCGTCGGCGGGTGATCCGCGCGCCCCGCCGGTCCGTACTGGATGGGGGAGCAGGGGTCGGCCGGTGGTACGCCGCCGCGAGACGATCGAGGAGCAGATGGCCCGGGCACAGCAGGACAAGAAGGCGGCGACGGTCCGGACCAGCGCCAGCAGTCGGGGGGTGCGCACCCCGTCGCGATCGGCGAGCGCCCTGCTGATCGCGTCGGTGCTCGCCGCGCTCTGGGCGGCGATCATGTTGACCGGCGCCGGTCAGACGGCGTACGCGTACGGCTTCTTCTTCACCGAGTTCTTCGCCGGGGTGGTCTCCCTGGTGGCGTTGAGCCTCACCGTGATGCTCGGCCTGCTCGCCACCGACCGGCTGGTGCTGCGCATCTCGCACCGGGTGCTGATGCAGTCGGCGCACCGGGCCACCGGCGTGCTGGGCGTGGCCGGGCTCGGTTTCCACGTCCTCACCAAGATCGCCACCGGGCGGGCGGCGGCGACCGACGCGCTGGTGCCGTTCGTCGGTGGCCGAGGGCTCTACGTGGGGCTCGGCACTGTCGCCGCACTGCTGATGGTCAGCGTGATCTGGACCGGCATCATCCGCGCCCGCTTCGCCGACGTCGGTCCGAAGTGGCTGTGGCGCACGCTGCACTCCACCGCCTACCTGGCCTGGCCGTTCGCTGTCTTTCACGGCCTCAACGCCGGTCGGGCCGCGGCGCCCTGGGTGATGTTCAGCTACCTGGGCTGCATTCTGCTGGTGGTGCTGGCCCTGCTGGTCCGGTTCTCGGTCACCATCGGTCGGCGCAGCCGCGAGCAGCACCAGGCAGCGGTGCGTAACGCGGTGATGGCCGGCCGGGCCGAGGAGGCGAAGACCGCCCGATCGCTGCTGGCCGGGTTGGGTCGGCGCAGCAAGGCCGCCGACAAGCGTCCCGCCTGGGCGGAGACCACCACCGCCACCTGGGCCGCGCCGGCCGCACGACGTGACCCGGAACGGTTCACCGTCCCGGTGGTGCCCGAGCCCGGTTCCCTCGTCGAGCCGACCCGGCCCAGCCGACGTCGGCGGGAGGAGGAGCCGGCTGCCCGCCGCGACACCGAACGGTCCTCGCGCAGCCGGCGGGCCGAGGAGACCACTACCAGCCGATCGGCCCGCCGCAGCGTGGAGGACACCGGCACGTTCCGACGCGACGAGGAGGAGCTGGAGCCGGTGAGCCGGCGACGCGGCTCCCGCACCCGGGACGAGGACGTACCGACCGGCCGGCGACGCGCCGACGACCAGACCTCTGAGCGGTCCGGTCGCCGGTCCCGCAGCGAGGACGACGGCAGTCGCTACTCGGCCCCACCGCAGCCGACCTTCGACGACGCCGAGGAGCCGTGGGACAGTCCACGCCGGTGGCAGGCCAACGAGCCCATCTCCGCCGGCCCGATCTCCGTCGAGCCGATCTCGGCCGGCCCGATCTCCAGCAGCCCGATCTCGTCGGCGCCGCGCAGCGGCAGCGGCCGGCACAGCGTCGAGGACGACCTGCCCGAGGAGCCGGACTACTGGCGTCCGCCGGCCCGGTACGTGCCGGACGAGGTGGCGCCGCCCGTCGACGACACCCCGACCCTTGTCGACCTGGCGTCCCGACGTGCTCGACGAGCAGCCGGCGAGGGCAAGTCCAAGCGCCGCAAGGCCAGCGCCGACGCTGTGGACGGGGCGTACTGGGCCGGGCTGCGGGGTGAGGCGAAGTGATGCGGACCGCCGTGCCACCGGTCGCCTGTGTGGGCGAACCGCGGCTCACCGCCGGCTTCGCCGAGTACGGCCGGCTCGACCTGCTCGCGCACGAGGAGGTGCACGGCCCGATCGGCCCGATGGAGCCGGCGCAGCTGCTCCAGCTCGCCGAGGGCATGCAGCTCAAGGGCAAGGGCGGGGCGGGCTTCCCGTTCGCCCGCAAACTGCGCGCGGTGCTGGAGTCCTGCGAGCGGCAGGACCTCGCCGCAGTGGTGGTGGTCAACGCCACCGAGGGGGAGCCGGCCAGCTGGAAGGACAAGGTGCTGCTGACCCGCGCCCCGCACCTGGTCCTGGACGGGGCGGCGCTGGCCGCGTACGCGCTGGACGCCGACGAGATCGTGATCGGTGTGGCGGACGACGGGGTCGGCCGTGACTCGCTGATGGAGGCCCTCGAAGAGCGCCGGATGCCGGTGCAGACGACGATCGTCACAGTGCCGCACCGGTTCATCTCCGGCGAGGGCGGCGCACTGGTCAACGGGATCAACGGGCTGCCGCACATCCCGCCGGGCACCAAGAAGCGCTCCAGCGACTCCGGGGTCAGCGGCCTGCCCACCCTGCTCTCCAACGCCGAGACGTACGCCCAGCTCGCCGTCGGCGCCCGACTGGGCCCGTACGAGTACGCGGCCCTCGGCACCGACGACGAGCCGGGCACCGTGCTGCTCACAGTGACCGGCGCGGCGGGCCGACCGGCGGTGGTGGAATGCACTGCCGGTATGCCGCTGCGCGATGTCCTCGACCTGTGCGAGGTGCCGGCCACCCAGGGCATCCTGATGGGCGGCTACCACGGCAAGTGGATCACCCCGGAGGCGGCGGAGAGGGCCGAGGTATCCCGCAAGGGCCTGGCCGCTGTCGGCGGCACCCTCGGCGCCGGCATCATCGTCCCGCTCGGCGTCGACACCTGCCCGCTCGGTGAGGCCGCCCAGGTGGTGCGCTACCTGGCCGGCGAGTCCGCCGGCCAGTGCGGGCCGTGCAAGATGGGCCTGCCGGACCTGGCCCGCGCCGTTGACCTGGCCGTCGCCGGCAGCCAACCGGCGGACGTGGTGCGCGCCGCCGCCGGCGAGGTTAAGGGCCGGGGCGCGTGCAGCCACCCGGACGGCACCGCCCGCTTCGCGCTCTCGGCGATCGAGGTCTTCGCCGAGGACCTGCGGCTGCACAGCACCGGCGACGGCTGTGGCCGACGGGTCAAGGGCGTGATGGGGCTGCCGGGGGCACCCGACGCGAACCCGCAGAAGCTGACACTGGACTGGTCCCGCTGCGACGGGCATGGCCTCTGCGCGCACGTCGTACCGGACTTCATTCGGCTCGACGCGAACGGATATCCCGCCTTCCCGGCCACCCCCGTGCCGACCTGGCTGCGCGAGGGCGCGCTGAAGGCGGTCAAGGTCTGCCCGGAGCTGGCGCTGCGACTCGCCAAGGCCGAGTAGCGACGCCTCAGGTCCAGCAAGGGTCCCTTCCGGACCGGAAACGGAGAAGCGGATGCGGATCAGCAGGGCGTGGACAGGGGCCGGGCAGCTACGCCGTGCCGCCACCGCCGGGGCGCTCGTGGTGGCCCTGTTCAACGTTGCCGCCTGTACCGGCACCGCACCGGGTGGGCCCGCCGCCGCCGGATCGGCCCCGACCTCGACCGGTGCCCCGCCCACGCCGACCGACGCCGCGTCCACCCCGACCGGCGAACCGCCAGCGGCGCGGGTCCCGGACGTCCTGCGCTTCACCGGGACCACGCTCGGCGGGGCCGCCTTCGACGCGGCACGGCTCGCCGGCAAACCGGTGGTCCTGTGGTTCTGGGCCCCGTGGTGCGCCACCTGCGCCAGCCAGGCCTGGACGGTGGCCGAGATCGAACCCAGGTACCGGGACACGGTGCCGATCGTGGGCGTCGCCGGGCTGGGCGAGCGGAAGGCCATGAAGGAGTTCGTCACCGAGTTCGACCTCGGCGCGACGCAGCAGATCGAGGACACCGCTGGCGCGCTCTGGAAGCGGTTCAAGGTGACCGAGCAGAGCATCTTCGTGATCATCGACCGGAACGGCACTGTCGTCCACCACGGCTTCCTCGACGGTGAGGCGCTCACCGCCAAGGTCGCCGCACTGGCCGGGGCGTGACCGCCACACTGCTGCTCGCGCTGACCGCCGGCATGCTCGGCGCGGTCAATCCGTGCGGCTTCGCGTTGCTGCCCGCGTACCTCTCGCTGTTGGTCGCCGGGACGTCGGACACCCGCGGCGCGGTCGGCCGCGCGCTCACCGCGGCGGCCGGGCTGACAGTGGGGTACGTGCTGGTGTTCGGCGCGTTCGGCCTGGCGCTCGCGCCGCTGGCCGGCTGGTTGCGGCCCCGCCTGCCGTGGCTGACGGTGGCGCTCGGCGTGCTGCTGGTGGTGGCCGGCTGCTGGTTGCTCGCCGGCCGTCGACTGCCCGCCCCCGGCTGGTCCGCCCGGGCGCCCCGGTTGACCCGGTCCTGGCCGTCGATGGCGCTGTTCGGCGCGGTGTACGCGTTGGCGTCGCTCGGCTGCGCCATCGCGCCGTTCCTGGCCATCGTGGTGACCAGCCTCCAGGCCGGCTCGACCGGTCAGGGGTTGGCGCTGTTCGGCGCGTACGCCCTCGGGATGGGTCTGGTGGTGGCTGTCGCCGCGCTCGGGGTGGCGCTGCTGCGCGACGGCCTGGTGGCCCGGCTACGCGTCGCCGGCGCGCTGGTGCCCCGACTCAGTGGCCTGGTGCTGCTGGTCGCCGGCGGCTACGTCGCCTGGTACGGCTGGTACGAGCTACGCCTGGCCGCCGGCCGCCGCGACGCCCTCGGCGACCCGGTCATCCAAGCGGCGTCCCAGCTACAACGAACCCTGGCCAACACCCTGGACTCGGTCGGCCCGGCCCTGCTCGTAGCCGCCCTAGCGGCCCTCCTGCTGACAGCAGCCCTAACCAGGCGCTCCCGCCCCCGCCCCGTCGATCATGAAGTTATTGCCGTGACACGCCGAGGCGAGGGGCAATAACTTCATGATCAACGCCGGGATGGGCTAGCGGGGGGTTAGGCGGTCGGTACCTAGGCGGTCCTGGAGGACCTTGGGGACCAGGACGCTGCCGTCGGCCTGCTGGTACTGCTCCAGGATGGCCGGGAAGAGCCGGCTGGTGGCCAGCGCCGAACCGTTGAGGGTGTGCACGAAGCGGGTCTGCTTGCCGCCCGGCTCGCGGTAACGGATGGCCGCCCGACGAGCCTGGTAGTCGCCGGCCCAGGAGACCGACGACACCTCCTTGTACTTGCCGGTGCTCGGCATCCACACCTCGATGTCGAGGGTCTTCTTCATCGAGGCGCTGGCGTCACCGGCGGAGAGCAGCGTGCGCTGGTAGTGCAGACCCAGCCCCTCGACCAGGCTCTCGGCGTGGGCGAGCATCTCCTCCAGCGCCGCGTCGGCCTGCTCCGGCAGGGTGAACTGGAAGATCTCCACCTTGTTGAACTGGTGCCCCCGCACCGTGCCGCGCTCGTCCGAGTGCGAGCCGGCCGACTCCCGCCGGTAGCACGGGGTGTACGCGAACGCCTTCAGCGGCAGCTTCGGGGTCTCCAGGATCTCGTCCTGGTACGCGCCGAGGATCGCCGTCTCCGACGTGGGCAGCAGGAACTGGCCACGCGGGGCGGACGCCGAGTCCAGGTGGTAGACGTCGTCGTAGAACTTCGGGAACTGACCGGCGGCGAAGCCGGCCGAGTCCAGCAGCAGGTGCGGCGGGAGCAGGAACTCGTAGCCGGCCTTGATGTGCTGGTCGACGAAGTAGTTGAGCAGCGCCCACTCCAGCCGGGCGCCGACCCCGGTGTAGATCCAGAAACCGGACCCACCGAGCTTGACCCCGCGCTCGTAGTCGACAAGGCCCAACGCGCGGCTCAGCTCCACGTGGTCGCGGACCTTCTCGATCACCGGCGGCTCACCGAAGGTCTTCACCACCCGGTTGGCTTCCTTGCCGCCGGCCACGACGTCGTCGCTGGGCAGGTTGGGCAGCTCACTCATCGCGTCGCGCAGCCGAGCCTGCACCTCGTCAAGCTGGGACTCCAGCTCGGCGAGCTGCTTACGCTCCGCCTCCGGCGCGGCGGCCTGCGGCTCCTCGCCGGCCCGCAACGCCAGCGCGTACGCCCGGGCCTCGGCCTTGCGGCGCTGCCGCTCGGCGTCGATCTCCGTGATCAGGGCGCGGCGTTCCTGGTCGAGCCGCTGGATCTCGTCCAGGGCACGGGTGACCTCGGCGGGATCCAGACGCTTCGCCAGCGCGGTTGCCACCGCCTCGCGATCCTTCCGGATCAACTCCATGTCGAGCATGCTGCTCCGTACGCCTCCGTCCGGGGTTCACTGGTGAACCATCAGATGTTACCGTCGCGCACGTTTCCACCCGACTACGGGGAGCGCGAGGGATTTCTACAGCCGGATCGGCATGAGCACCGAGTAGGTGTCCGCGTCGTCCGGTCGGCGTACGGCCAGCGGGGCGATCGGCCCATCCAACTCCAGCACCAGTTGCGGCGCGCCGGCCGCGTTCAGCGCGTCCAGCAGGTAACCACCGTCCACCCCGACCCGCAGCGCGTCGGAGCCCAGCTCGGCGGCGGGAAGCAGCCGCAGCTCGCCCTTGTCGTCGACGCCGAGAACCGTGACCGCCCGGGTCGTGCCGTCGTGGTCGCGGGCGACGGTGGGGGCCGCCGGGTCGGCAAGCGCCGCGCGCAGCGCTGCCGCGTCCACCGGGATCCGCCGCGCGGTCGGCCGCTCACCGACTGACTTGCGCAGCAGCCGGTGGTAGTCGGGGAAGTCGTACGGCAGGGCGGCGCCGGTCAGCGTGCGGTCGGCCACCCGCACCCGCAGGTCCGCGCCCGCCACGCTCAGCCGTACCGGCCAGGTGTCGGCCGTGTCGAGCAGCTGCCGGAGCTGGTCGACGAGGGCCACCGGCACGAACACCCGCACCGGCGGCCCGTCGACGTCGGCCCCGGCCCGAGCCAGGGCGAGCCGGTACCTGTCGGTGGCGACGAGCCGGACCCCGTCGGACTCCACGTCGAACAGCACGCCGGCGAGCATCGGCAGCTCCGGATCGACGCCGACGGCGAAGCGCACCGCGTCGAGCGCGGCGGCCAAGGCGGCGGGGGAGACCAGGAGTGTGGTGGCGGTCGGCGGGGTCGGGTCCACCAGGGCCCGGAGCCGGTCGACCTCGCGGCGGGCGTCGCTGAGCCCGTCGGCCAGCCGGCGCAGGTGCGCGTCGAGCAACTGGTGCACCGCGGCCGGCTCGGCGCGTACCGCGGCGGCGATCTCCGGCACCGGCATGCCGATCCGGCGCAACCCGGCCACCAGCCGGGCCGGGGCGATCTGCCCCTCCGTGTACCAGCGGTACCCGGTCACCGGGTCGACAAGGGTCGGCTCCAGCACTCCCGCCGAGTCGTAGAAGCGCAGTGCGCTGACGGTCAGGCCGCTGGCCCGGGCCAGCTCGCCGATGCTGTGCAGGTCGCTCACGCTGGGCATCCTGCCCCCTCGACCCGGTCGAGGGTCAAGCCGAACGCTCAAGCACCCGGAAGGTGAGCCCGGCCCGGACGAGCCGGTCGAGCAACGCGTCACCCATCGCGGCGACCGGGGTGAGCTGGCCGGCGGTCGGCGGCAGCTCGTCGAGCGCCAGGCACAGCGCCGACTCGCCGAGCATCTTCGCCGTCTCGTCGTAGCCGGGGTCACCGCCGGCGACCTCGGTGACCACCCGCTGCCCGCCGCCGGTGCCGACGAACCGCACCCGGAACCAGGACGACGCCCGCTGCTGCGCGGTGGGCCCCTGCCCGGACGCGAGCCGGCCCAGCAGCCAACGTCGGCTCGGCGGCAGCTTCACCAGCCCGATCAGCGCGCCGAGCCCGGCAGCGCCGGCCAGCACGGTGGGCAGCCGCTTCACCGCGGCGAAGTGCCGGTAGCGGAAGTCCGGGCCGTACTCCGGACGGGCCGCGGCCGAGCGGCGGACCACCTGCGGGTCGATGGTCGGCAGCGGCACGGTCCAGATGCCCAGCTCCGCCGAGCGGGCGAGCCGGCCGGGCACCGCCCGGACCCGACGGTCGGTGGGGCGCGGCTCGACCGCCCGGCGGTCCCGGGCGGCCTGGCTGGCCTGCCCGGTACGGGAGAACGCGGTGAGCGCCGAGTGGTAGGTGCCGGCGGAGAACCGGCCGCCGGCACGCACGTACCCGTCCACGGTGATCGGAACGTCGGCGGGCAGCTGCTTGACGGTGAACCAGGCGCCCAGGTCGTGCGGGATGGAGTCGAAGCCGCAGGCGTGCACCAGCCGCGCGCCGGTGCGGGCCGCCTCGGCGTGGTGACGCACGTACATGAGGTCGACGAACTCCGACTCGCCGGTGATGTCCAGGTAATGGGTGCCGGCCCGGGCGCAGGCCGCGACCAGCGGCTCCCCGTGGTGGATGTACGGGCCGACCGTGCTGGCCACCACCCGGGCGCTGTCCGCCACCGCCCGTAGCGACTCGGCGTCGGTCACGTCGGCGGTGAGTAGCGGCAGGTCGGCCAGTCTCGGGTCGATCGCGGCGAGCCGGTCCCGTACGGCGGCGAGACGCTGCGGGTTGCGCCCGGCCAACGCCCAGCGCAGCTCGGCCGGCGCGTGTCGGGCCAGGTATTCGGCGGTCAGGCCGCCGGTGAACCCGGTCGCTCCGAACAGCACAACGTCGTACGTTCGCTCGCCAGTCATCCTCGGAGTCTGCCATTCGCGGTCGCCGATCACCGATCACGAGCTGGCGGTCACGGGGTGAACACGGCGCGTACGCAGCCGTCGGCCCGGTCCCGGAACAGCGCGTACCCCTCGGGGCCCTGCGCCAACGGCAGTCGGTGGGTGGCCAGGTGTTCGGTCCGCAGCTCGTCGCGGGCCATCCGGTCCAGCAGCATCGGCACGTCCCGCAGATCCGGCCGGGCAGCGCCGCGCAGCGTGAGCCGTCGCTCGGTCACCGCACCCAACGGGAACGCGTCGACGAACCCGCCCGTCCCGCCGAGCACCACCACCACGCCGCTCTTGCGACAGGCGCGCACGGCCTCCCGCAGCGCGTCCGGTCGGTCGGCGTGCGGGCCACCGAACCGGTCGGCCAGCGAGCGGGACGGCGGCGTCCCGACCGCCACCACGCACACGTCCGGCCCACGCCCACCGCTACGGTCGCGCAGCTCGGCCGCGACGTCGGTGCGGCGGTAGTCCAGCGGCTCGGCGTCGGAGTGCCGCTCGGCCATCCGCAACCGATCCTCGTGCCGGTCCACGACCAGCACCCGGGCCGCGCCGCGCAGCACCGCCGCCCGGGCGGTCAACTGGCCCACCGCCCCGGCGCCCCAGATCGCCACCACGTCGCCGGGGCGCACCGCACCCAGCTCGGTGGCGAGCCACCCGGTCGGCGCCGCGTCCGCGGCGAACACCGCCCGGTCGTCGTCGACGGCGTCCGGCACCCGGAACGCGCTCACGTCGGCGTACGGCACCCGCACGTACTCGGCGTGGCCGCCCGCGAAACCGCCCGCCGCCAGGGGTCGGCCGAAGCAGCCGGCGTCGGAGCGGGCCCGGTCGGGGTCGGCGCTGGGCAGGTCGGCGCTGGCGTTGTCGCAGCAGGAGTGCATGCCCTGGCGGCAGTACCAGCAACCGCCGCAGGCCACGCTCGCGCCGACGACCACCCGATCGCCGGAGCGGTGTCGGCGGACCCCGGGGCCGACCTCCACCACCTCGCCCAGGAACTCCGCGCCGAGCACGTCGCCGGGCCGCAGCAGCGGGTGCCGGCCGGCCAGCAGCGGCAGGTCACCTCCGCAGGTGGCGCTGCGCCGAACCCGGACGATGACGTCACGCTCGTTGCGCAGCTCCGGGTCGGGAACCTCGCGTACGGCCAGTTCGCCGGCGGCCACCCAACACAGCGCCTTCACCCGTGGACCTCGGGGCGGTCCAGCGCGGACCGGTCCGCGCGGAGCACCTCACCGGCCTCCACCCGTTGCTTGATCTGGCGCAGTGTCCGGCGGACCAGCAGACCCGGGTCGTCGCCGACCAGATGTGCGGCCAGCCCGGTGGGCGGTGTGACGCCGGCCAGCGGGCGGGC
>NZ_JBEZGJ010000067.1:0-35605 GCF_040649965.1 Micromonospora sp. NPDC048843 | reverse complement strand
TGCCGCCCGGCTCGCTCAAGGGCCTGCAACTGGTGGTGCCCGACCTGAAGCGGGCCCACGAAGGGCCGGGGCGCCAATGTTGGGGGGTGGACTCAGCGACCGAGTACGCGGTCCAGGAAGTCCCGGTAGTTGCGGACCGCCATCCGCAGTTGCTCGGTGTCGGCCGAGCCGGCGTCCTGCCACCCGCCCAGCGTGCTCTTCTGAGCGGCCAGCGCCGAGGAGAGGGCCTGGATGGCCTCCTCCACCAGTGACTGCGCCTCACCGGCAGCCCCCTGCGGGTCGTCGACGAAACGCAGCTGCACGTCCCGCCAGCGGTCCCGGAAGCCCTGCGCGGTGTCCGTGTCGAGGAGCGTGGCTGGTTCGGCCGCGACTGTCGACCCGGCGGATCGGGAGGTTCCGGCGGACTCCAGCGTGGGGCTGGTGTCGTCGCCGGGGACCGGTTCGCCGTCCGCGTCGGGGTCGACCATCTCCGGTGTCGCGCTGCCGTAGCCGGCCGCACCCGCCGCGGCGGCATCCCGGTCTCCGGTCAGATCGCCGCGCCGCTCGGGGTCGCCCTCAGTGCTCCCCGGCGGGACGACGGTCCGCGCGGACGTGTCCGCGTCGGCGCGGTCGTCCAGGTCGGTGCGGTCGACGTCCGCGCTGTCGTCGACGTCCGCGTCGCGGCGGTGCAGCTCGGCGGTCGGGTCGGCGCGCAGACCCTCCCGCTCACCATCCTCGGCGCCGTCGCCCGGCTGGGCGGTCCGCTCGGCCCTCGGGTCCGGCTGATCCTGCGGGTGCGGGCTGGCCAGCGCGGAGGCGGCCACCGCGTCGGCCACAGTGGTGGCGCCGAACGTCGTCGGCAGCGGCCCCGGCTCGTGGAAACCACCCTCGTCGGTGGTCCGGTCGTCGCGCCGGTGACGCGGGTCGGAGTCGTCGGTCAGCTCGTCGTCGGCCCTGTCGTACGCGGCGTTCCGGTCGGTGTCGTCGGCCCGCTCGTGGGCGGCGGTCTGGTCGTCGAAGGTGCCCCGGTCGTCGAGGGCGTCCTCCGGGACGTCGGAGCGGTCGGCCCGGTCGCCGGCCGGGGGTACCGGCACGGGCGCGGACCGGACGGCCTCCGGGTGGTCGTTGCTCACCTGCTGCTCTTCCTGGCGCATGGGTGGCCTCCTCAGCGGCTCGTGGCGTCGTGGTCCGGGTGGTGGCGCTGTTCGGGCGTGTGGTGGCCGACCGGCTCCTCGCCCAGCAGGTCGGCGAAGAGTGCGCGGTAGTGCACGACCGCCTGCCGCAGCTCCTCGGTGTTGGCCTCGCCTCGGGAGTTGCGCAGGTGGATCTCGTGCGCGTCCCGGTAGTTGGTCAGGGTGCGGGCGTGCTCGACGGAGAGGTGGGCGATCTGGTCGGAGAAGTCACCGGTCGGGTAGCCCTGCTCCTCGATGAGCCGGGTGACCAGTTCGTCTGCGTCACCCACGGTCTCGCCGGGGGAGTCGATGAAGCGGACCTGGAGTTCCTCCCAGGCGGCGGCGTACCGGGCCCGGGACTCCGGGGTGAGTGGGGTGAGCGTGAGCTCGGCATGCCGGCGTTCCCGGTCGCGCAGTTCGCGCTCCGCGGCGGACCGGCTGTCCTGTTCCGCCACCACCCGGTCGTACTCCGGTCCGAACCGGTTGCGCAGGGCCCGGCGGTTGTTGAGCGAGCGGGCGGCCACGGCCAGCACCGCGACGATCACCAGCACGACGAGCACGATGACGACTATCTGCGTGGGCGACATGGGCTCCTCCTTCGTCATCTGCTATTCCCTCCGCGCAGTGATCGCCAATCCCGATCCGAGGCACTTTCCTGACGAGGGGCGCAACTACTCACCGGCCGAAACCTGATTCGTCCCAGAAGAGGTGCTTGGGCGGTAGCGACACGGGCGGTAGTGAAACAGCCTCCGATTACGTATCCTGCCCAAGGCGCCCGCGCCGGTGCCCGGCGACGCGGCCGGGCGCGCAGCCGGCAGGCGCGGTGCTCGGCGGCGCCGACACCCCTCCTGCCACCCTGTACGGGCGAGGTCTGATGAAAACCCGCGACTGGCCGATCCGCTCGAAGCTGACCGCGTTGGTCGTCGCGCCGGTGACCGCGCTCCTGGCACTGTGGATCTTCGCGACCACGCTGACCTTCGGTCCCGCCCTGAACCTGCTCTCCGCCCGCACCCTGTTGTACGACCTGGGTCGCCCCGGCGAGACAGTGGTCACCGAGCTGCAACGGGAACGTCGACTCTCGGTGGTGCAGCTCGCCGGTAACTCCGAGCTGCCCGCACTCGCCGACCAGCGCGGGCGCACCGATCGGGCGATCGCCGAACTGCGCCGCCGGGTGGACGGGGAGCCGCTGCGCGACGCCGCGGACGACCTGTTGGAAACCCGGGTCGACCAGCTGGTCAACGCCCTGGCGGCGCTACCCGACGGGCGGAAGTTCATCGACCAGCGCAAGGTGGACCGCGCCGGCGCGATCGGTCTGTACAGCGGCATGGTCTCCGCGGCCTTCCAGGCGTTCGCGGGCATGGCGACCCTGACCGACCCGGACATCAACCGGCAGGCCCTGGCGCTCACCGCGCTGGGTCGCTCCCGGGAACTGCTCGGCCAGAGCGACGCGTTGCTGGCCGGCGCGCTGACCGCCGGACGGTTCGCCGAGGGGGAACACACCCAGCTCGTACAGGCCATCGGCAACCAACGGTGGCTCACCGAGAGCGCCGTGGCTGACCTGCCCGAGAACAGCCGGGTCGCGTACCAACTGTTGACCGAGAGCGAGGCGTTCACCCGGCTGCGCAGCATGCAGGACGCGCTGGTCGTGCCCAACCGGTCCGGGCGGCCGACGGTCGACGCCGCGTCCTGGCAGGCCAGCCAGGACGCGGTGCAGCAGCAGTTGCGGGACTTCGAACTGTCCGAGGCCGACGCTCTGGCCGACCGTTCGGTGCCGATGGCCGTCCGCATCCTGGTACGGCTGGCCGCCGCCGGCGTACTCGGGCTCGTCGCAGTTGTCGTCTCGGTGCTTGTGGCGCTGCGGGTCGGCCGCACCCTGGTCCGCCGGCTCAGCGGCGTCCGCACCGCCGCGCTGGAGCTGGCCGAGCACCGGCTGCCCGACGTGGTGGCCCGGCTGCGCCGTGGCGAGCAGGTCGACGTCGCCCGGGAGGCGCCGCCGCTGGAGTACGGCCACGACGAGATCGGCGAGGTCGGGCGCGCCTTCACCGAGGTGCAGCGCACCGCCGTCCAGGCCGCTGTGGACGAGGTCACGTTGCGTCGCGGGCTCAACGAGGTCTTCCTCAACATCGCCCGACGGAGCCAGAGCCTGGTGCACCGGCAGCTGCACCTGCTGGACCGGATGGAGCGGCGTAGCGAGGACCCGGACGAGTTGGCCGAGCTGTTCCAGGTCGACCACCTGGCCACCCGGCTGCGCCGGCACGCCGAGGATCTGGTCATCCTCGCCGGCTCCGCGCCCGGCCGGGGTTGGCGCAACCCGGTCGCGATGGTCGACCTGATCCGCGGCGCGATCTCCGAGGTCGAGGCGTACGAGCGGGTGGACGTCAAGGCCGTGCAACCGGCCGGCGTGCTGGGGCGCGCGGTCGGCGACATCATCCACCTGCTCGCCGAGCTGGTCGAGAACGCCACCGCCTTCTCCCCACCGGACACCCGGGTCACCGTCACCGGGGCGCAGGTGGCCAGCGGGTACGCCCTGGAGATCACCGATCAGGGTCTGGGCATGTCCGACACGGCACTGGAGACCGCGAACACCCGACTGGCCAGCTCGCCCGAGTTCGACCCGGCGCAGAGCGCCCGACTCGGCCTGTTCGTGGTGGCCCGGCTGGCGGCCCGGCACGGCGTACGGGTGGGGTTGCGCCCATCCGGCGAGGGTGGCGTGACCGCCGTGGTGCTGGTCCCCGGCGACCTGGTCACCACCGAGCCGCCGGCCGGCCCCGACCCCGCCACGCTCGGTACCGCCTCGGCCGACCCGAGCCGGCGGCTGGCTCGGACGGCGCGCCGGGGCACCGTGAGTCGCCCCCGCACCCGCCCGCCGACGGCCCCGTCCGCCAGCACGGCCCCGCCCGCCCCACCCACCGGAGCGCCGACCTCGGCCATCCCGCCTGCCAACGGGCACGACGAGGGGTCGGCGGCCTCCGACGCGCCGGACGACGAGTTGGATGGCCTGCCCCGCCGGGTGCGCCGTCGCACCCCCGCCGCCCAGCCCCGGTCGACAGTCACCGACACGCCGTCGCCCCGCTCGCCGGAGGAGGTCCGCCAGGTGATGGCGGCGCTCCAGGCCGGCACGGCGCGCGGACGTGCCACCGCCACGACCCCGACGGCGCCGACCGGCCCGACCGCGCCGACCGGCCCGACGGTCCAGGCAGCCCGCACCGACCCGCCGACGACCCCCGAACCCCCGACCGTGACTGAGAGGGACGCCTAGTGCGGCATTCGACGAAGCAGAGCGCCGGCCTGGACTGGTTGCTCGACGAACTGGTGCAACGGGTACCGGCCGCCCGCGAGGCGGTGGTGCTCTCCGCCGACGGCCTGCTGCTCGGCTGCTCGGCCGAGCTGGAGCGCTCCGACGCCGAGCATCTCTGTGCGCTGGCCGCCGGCTTCTCCAGCCTCGCCCGAGGCGCCAGCCGGCACGTGGACGGCGGCCCGGTCCGGCAGACCGTCGTGGAGATGGAGGCGGCGTACCTCTTCGTCACCGCCGCCGGGCAGGGTGCCTGCCTGGCGGTGGTGAGCGACGCCGACGCGGACATCGGGCTGGTCGCGTACGAGATGGCGATGCTGGTGATCCGGGTGGGGGAGAGCCTCGCCGCGCCGGCCCGATCGGCAGCGGGTGCCGGAGATGCGGACTGAGCCGCCCGGGCCGCAGCACGAGTGGCTGGACGGTGAAGCCGGCCCGGTGATGCGCCCGTACACGCTCACCGGAGGCCGAGTACGCTCCGCCGTCGACGATTTCAACCTGGTCGCGTTCGTGTTGGCCGGTTCGGACGTCGACGCGACGAGTCATTCGCATCTGCTGCCGGAGCATCGACGGCTGGTCACGCTGGCCCACCGGCCGGTGTCGGTGGCCGAACTGGCAGCCGAGCTGGACCTCGCGGTCGGCGTGGTCCGGGTACTGCTCGGTGATCTTCTCGCCGAGGGCCTGGTCGCGGTGCACGAGCCGCCGGCCGCCGGCATCCTTCCCGACGACGACATCCTCAAGGCGGTGGTCAGTGGACTCCGTGCGCTATGACCAGGTGGGCACCAGCACCACGATCCCGCTGGCATTGAAGATCCTCATCGCGGGGGGCTTCGGGGCTGGCAAGACGACCTTGGTGAGCGCCCTGAGCGAGGTCCGTCCGTTGCAGACCGAGGAGGTGCTCACCGGTGCCGGGATCGGCACCGACGACATCTCCGGCGTGGAGGGCAAGTCCACCACCACTGTGGCGATGGACTTCGGCCGGATCACCATCAACGACGACCTTCAGGTCTACCTGTTCGGCACGCCGGGCCAGGACCGGTTCTGGTTCCTCTGGGACGAGCTGGCCTTCGGCGCGCTCGGCGCGGTGGTACTCGCCGACACCCGCCGGTTGGCCGACTGCTTCCCCTCCATCGACTACTTCGAGCAGCGGGGAATCCCGTTCGTGGTCGGCGTGAACTGCTTCGACGACTCCCGCCGGTTCAACCTGGAGACCGTACGCCGAGCGCTCGACCTGGACCCGGACGTGCCGATGGTGCTCTGCGACGCCCGGGACCGGCAGTCCGGAAAGATGGTGTTGATCTCTCTGGTGGAGCACGTGGCCCGACAGCGCGGCGAGCCGGTGCCGGCGGCCTGAGATCAGGGCCGGAAAGCTGGTTAACGGACGGGCAACGCGGGCAGCCTCTGGTTGGATCAACGAAGGATGCCGGCGGAGGAGTTGGGCGTGAGCGGTCAGGGTGAGGTCGTCCACATCGGGGGTTACACGGCGCAGAGCGGCGGGCGGGGCAGCGGCATCGTCGCCGCTCGGCGCGACCCGAGGACCGGGGCGCTGACCCCGCTCGGCACTGTGGCGGTCACCCCGTCCCCTTCCTTCCTGGTGCGGCACCCCACCCTGCCGGTGCTCTACGCGGTCAACGAGCTGACCGACGGCGAGATCAGTGCCTGGCAGGTCGGGGCGGACGGCGCGCTGGACCCGCTCGGCAGTCGGTCGACCGGCGGCGCCGAGCCCTGCCACCTGGCGGTGCTGCCCGGCGGGGGTCACCTGCTGGCGGCCAACTACGGCAGCGGCAGCATCGCGGTCTTCCCGCTCGACCCGCAGGGCGTGCCCGGCGAGCGCACCGACCTGGTGGTGCACGAGGGGCACGGCCCCGACCCGGAGCGCCAGGACCACGCCCACGCCCACATGGTCTCGCCCGGGTCGGGCCAGGGGCCGATCTTCGGCGTGGATCTCGGCACCGACTCGGTCTACCGGTACGACCTGGACGAGGCGACCGGACGACTGGTGCCGCGGGCGCCCCGGATGCGTACGAAGCCCGGCACCGGCCCCCGGCACCTGGCCCGGCACCCCGACGGACGGCGCTGCTACCTCGTCGGTGAGCTGGACGCCTCGGTCACCGCCTACGACCTGACCGACGACGGCGCGTTGCACCAGCGCGGGCGGGTAGAGGCGAGCGAGCGCGCCGGTCACGTCCAGCCGTCGGAGGTCACTGTCGCCCCGGACGGCCGGTTCCTCTACGTCGCCAACCGTGGGGTGGGGACCGTCGCGGTCTTCACGCTGGCCGGGGAGCTGCCCGAGCTGGTGGCCGAAGTGGACACCGACGGGGAGTGGCCCCGGCACTTCGCCCTCATCGGGGAGCACCTCTACGTCGCCGACGAACGGGCGGACATGGTGCGGGTGTTCCGGCGCGACGCCGACAACGGTGTCCTGAAGGCGGTCGGCGAGCCGGTGGCGGTGCCGAGCCCGACGTGCGTGCTGCCCTGAACGATGGTTTAGAGACGTGAGAGCGGCACTCGTTTGGCAACGCCGCGAGGCTGCCCCGTCACTCTGTGTCGCAAAATAGTGGTCAACTGTTTCTCCTCCGTAACTTTAGTCCGAACGGATGTGGCAGAGACGGCACCTAGTACGCAAGATGGTCACCGTGTCAGCAGGCCGCCATCGCATGCGTTCGAAACTCCATCTAGCCGCCGCCGCCGCAACGGCGGGGGTGCTCGTCGTGACGACGGGCGCGTGGTTCGGCTACCAGGAGTTGATCCAGCCCAGCTGCTCGGGGGAGATCCGACTGGCCGTGGCGGTCGCGTCCGAACTCGCGCCAGCGGTGGACGCCGCCGCATCCCAGTGGGTCAAGGATGGCGCCGCGGTGGGCCCGACCTGCATCCGCGTCGACGTGTCCGCGTCCGACCCGGTCGACGTGGCGGCCGTGGTGGCGGCCAAGCACGGCGCTGTGCTGGCCGGCGTGGGGCAGGCCAGTGGCACCGCCGTCAGCCCGGACGTCTGGGTGCCCGACTCCTCGACCTGGCTGCTGCGGTTGAAGAAGGACGCGACAGCGTTCGCTCCGACCAACGGCCAGTCCATCGCGCGCAGCCCGATCGTCGTCGCGATGCCCGAGCCGATCGCCACCCGGCTGGGCTGGCCGGACAAGAAGTTCAACTGGACCGACCTGCTCAAGCAGGTCAACAACACCAGCGCGCCGCTGCGGACCGGGATCGTCGAGCCGACCCGCGACGCGGCGGGCCTGTCCGGTCTGCTCTCGCTGACCGCCGCCGCGAACGGCGCCGGCGGCGACGCCCAGCGCAACACCGTCGGCGCGCTCCGCGCACTGGCCACCGGGCGGTCCTCGCTCCGCAACGACCTGCTGGCCCGTTTCCCCACTGCCAACGACTCGACGTCCATCGCCAGCGGTCTCGGTGCGGCGGCCCTGTCCGAGGAAGACGTGATCGCGTACAACAGCAAGAAGCCGCCGGTGCCGCTCGCCGCGCTCTACATGGAGCCGGCACCGATGCCGCTGGACTACCCGTACGCGGTGCTGCCCGGCATCGAGCCGAGCAAGGCGTCGGCGGCCAAGGTGCTGTTCGAGCTGCTCACCAGCCCGACCTTCCGTAACCGGCTCGCCGCGCAGTCGCTGCGCGCGCCGGACGGCAACTGGGGCGAGGGTTTCAAGGCGCCGCAGGGTGCCCCGAGCCCGTCCGGCGGCGCGCCGACCGCACCGGCGAACGGCGGCACCGCGGCGGGTGGCCTCGACCCGGCCGCCATCCAGCGGGTCGTCTCCAGCTGGTCGATCGCCACCCAGTCCGGTCGGATGCTTGCCGTCATCGACGTCTCCGGCTCGATGAAGGACCCGGTGCCCAGCGCCAACAACCGCAGCCGGGAGGAGGTCACCGTGGACGCGGCCCGTCGCGGCCTCGGCCTCTTCGACGACTCCTGGTCGATCGGCCTGTGGACCTTCTCCACCCAGCTGGTCGGCAACCGGGACTACCGGGAGTTGGTCCCCATCGGGCCGCTCTCCGGCCAGCGGGCCCAGTTGGAGGGCGCGCTCGCCACCGTCAAGCCCTCCAGCGGCGACACCGGCCTCTACGACACCATGCTGGCCGCGTACCAGGCGGTGCAGGAGAACTGGCAGCCCGGCCGGGTCAACTCGATCGTGCTGTTCACCGACGGCAAGAACGAGGACAACAACGGCCTCAACCAGCAGCAGCTGCTCAGCAAGCTCAAGCAGATCGCCGACCCGGAGCGGCCGGTCCAGGTCATCATGATCGGTATCGGCGAGGGCGTCAGCAAGGCAGAGCTGGAGTCGATCACCAAGGTGACCGGTGGCGACGTCTTCGTCACCAAGGACCCGAGTGAGATCGGCAGCATCTTCCTCAGCGCCATCGCACGGCGTCCGCCAGCGCCGCGCTGATCCGACGCTCAGACGTCCAGGGGCCTGCCGTACCGTCGATTCGGTGTGGCAGGCCCCTTTTCGGCCACCAGGTTGTTGAAGAAAAGTGACGGCAATACGTCGGAAGCAATCGGCAGTCATAGTTGTCAAGGCAGGATGTCGACTGTTCCGGCATAGTCGGTCCGCCTCCGGTCCGACCCGTCGGCCGGGGCCATCCTGTACAGAGTGGGAGGGCCGGTGAGCGTGGCGACACTGTTGACCCCCGCCACGTCGGCGGAGCCGGGCGGTAGACGCGCCGGGTTGGTGGCGCGCGCCGACGAACGGTCCTACGTCCGGGTCCTGGTGGTGCTGGACACCACCATCCTCATCATCGCGCTGCTGATCGGCTACGTCGCTCGTTTCGGTGACGACGAGCCGACCGGCTCGGAGATCCCGTACGTGCTGGTCGCCCCCGGGTTGGTGCTGGCCTGGCTGATCTCACTCAAGGCGCTCGGCTGCTACGACGACCGGGTGATCGGCTACGGGGCGGACGAGTATCGGCGGGTCAGCTCCGCCAGCCTGCGCCTGGCCGGGGCGATCGCCATCATCGGCTACATCGCCGACGTCGGCGTCTCCCGGGGCTTCCTGGGAATCTCCTTCGCGGTGGGCACCATCGGGCTGGAGGTGGCGCGGTTCGCCGCCCGCAAGCGACTGCACCGGGCCCGCTCGGTGGGCGCCGGCTGGTCCCGCAAGGTGCTGGTGGTCGGCGACACCGCCCACGTGTTGGAGTTGGTCCACACGCTTCGCCGTGAGCCGTACGCCGGCTACCAGGTGGTGGGCGCCTGCATTCCGGACGCGCTGCTCGCGCCGGTGGCGCAGCGGCTGGGCGACGTGCCGGTGGTGGGGTCGTTCCGGGGTATCCCGGAGGCGGCCACCGCGATCGGCGCGGACACTGTCGCGGTGACCGCGTCCGGTGAACTGACAGCGACCCGGCTGCGCCGCCTCGGCTGGCAGTTGGAGGGGACCGGCATCGACCTGGTCGTGGCACCCGCGCTGACCGACGTCGCCGGCCCGCGCATCCACACCCGCCCGGTCGCCGGCCTGCCCCTGATCCACGTCGAGGCACCCGAGTTCCGCGGGGTTCGCAAGCTGGTGAAGGGTCTCGTCGACCGGTCCGTCTCGTCGCTGGCGCTGGCGGTGCTGCTGCCGCTGATCGCGTTCATCGCACTGGCCATCAAACTGGACAGCCGAGGCCCGGTGCTGTTCCGACAGGTCCGGGTCGGCCGGGGCGGGCAGGAGTTCGGCGTGTTCAAGTTCCGCACCATGGTCGTGAACGCGGACGCGCTGCTCGCCGAGTTGACAGCGCGCAACGAGACCGACGGCCTGATGTTCAAGATGCGCCACGACCCCCGGGTGACCCGCGTCGGCCGGCTACTACGCAAATGGTCACTGGACGAGCTGCCGCAGCTGGTCAATGTGCTGCTGGGGCAGATGAGCCTGGTCGGTCCCCGCCCGCCGCTGCCCTCGGAGGTGGCCCGCTACGACGGTGACGTGGCCCGACGGCTGCTGGTCAAGCCCGGCATGACCGGCCTGTGGCAGGTCAGTGGCCGCTCCGACCTGAGCTGGGAGGACGGCATCCGACTCGACCTCTACTACGTGGAGAACTGGTCCCTCGCCGCCGACCTCACCATCCTCTGGAAGACCTTCGGCGCGGTGCTGAACGGCCGAGGCGCGTACTGAGCACCGCTCACGCCTGCGGGCCGGTCCAGTCCAGGCAGACGACCACCGCGTCGTCGACCAGGTCACCGGCCACGAACGCCCGCAGATCACCGATCAGCGACCGGACGGCGTCCAGGGGTGCCATCGGCCCGGTCCGCCGGAGAAACCGGTCCAGTGCCGTCTCGCCGTAGCGCACGTGCTGACCGGTGGCCTCCACCACCCCGTCGCTGACCACGAAGACCCGGTCGCCGCGTTGCAGCGGGAACTTCTGCTCGTGGTAGTCGGTCGCCTCGAACATGCCCAGCGGGAACTGCGCCTCCAGGGGCTGCTCGGTGACGTCCCCGTCGCGGAGCAGGACCAGCCGGGGCGACCCGGCGTCCACCACTGTCATCATCCCGGAGCGCAGGTCCAGCTCCATCAGCAAGGCGGAGAGGTGCTGCTCGCCCCGGTACAGGTCGTAAATGGCCTGATCGGCGAGGGCGGCCTGGTCGGCCAGGCTCAGCCCGGCCCGACGCGCGTTGCGCAGCGCGTGGGTGGCCAGCGAGGTGAGCAGGGAGGCGGCCACCCCCTCACCGGTGCCGTTGATGGTGGACAACCAGACCCGTTCCCCGTCGTCGGACCAGTCGAAGCTGTCGCCGCGCACCGCGTACGCCGGCTCCAACTGCCCGGCCAGGCTGAACGAGGGTCGGATCCGGCTGCGGCCGGGGAGCAGGTCCCACTGCATCTCGGCGGCCAGGGTGAGGCGTTGGGTGCGCCGGGCCGCCAGATAGACGTCGGTGCCGGCGGAGACCGCCGCCACCTCGTGGGCGAGCGCGGTGGCGATCTCGGCCAGCGCGGCGACGACGTCCTGGTCGTCCGCAACGGGTGACAGGCGCAGCACCCCTCGACGCTCGCCACGCATGGTGACCGGGAACCAGGCGGTGCCGTCGGTCAGTATCGGCGACTGGTGGTCGAAGGCGCGCCAGGCCGGGTGCCCGGGGCTGGTGATCGACTCGTCGTCGCCGAGTGGCAGCAGCTCCGCGATCCGGTAGTCGACCTGGTAGAGCTCGACGTCGGTGATCCCGTACGACTGGGCGAGCACGTTCCCGATACCGCCGACGAGCCGGTCGGCTGGTGTCTCGTTCAGGGCACGTCGTGCCCGATTGACCGGTTCGCTCATCGTCAGTCCTTCACTGAAAGCTCGACCACCAGGAGGTTCGGAGTACTCTCGGGCCACCATGGCCGAACTGAACCGTCCGACGGACCCTGAGACGAGTATGGCTGCCGCGCTGGACGCTGCGGCCGCTGCCCTGCTGGGCATCTGGGAGTCTGCCCGGGAGGGGACCGCCAACCGCGTCTCCGGTGCCCAGTTGCGGGCGGTGATGGTGGTGGAACAGTACGACGGGATCAACCTGCGCCGGCTCGCCACCCGACTCGACATGCTGCTCAGCTCCGCCAGCCGTCTCTGCGACCGGCTGGTCGCGGCCGGCATGCTGGAACGCGAGCCGGGCCGCTTCGACCGGCGGGAGATCTCACTGCACCTCACCCCGGAGGCCCGCCGGCTGGTCGCCGAGCTGCGGGCCGACCGCCAGGGCCAACTCGCCGCAGTGCTGGCCGGGATGAGCGGGGAGGGCCGCGACGCGCTGCTGCGCGGGATGCGGGAGTTCGACGAGACCGCCCGCCGCCAGCAGGCGCAGCACGCGCCGGCGTCGGACGAGTCGACGGGCCAGGGGGACTGGCCGGACGACCCGGACCGGCCCGGTGGGCGGCCGGAGGACTGGTCGGGCGATTCGGGTCGGCAGACCCGAGCGGGGTGGACGGGTTCGTCGGGTGGTCCGGAACGATCGGTCGGCACCACCAGGGAGTGGCCGGCCGGCGGCCCGCCGGTGGCGCGTACCGCCTGATCGAGCCGGCCGGACGCTTGCCCGTCGGTCAAGTCGAGGCGCCCACGGCCAGCATCGCTATGTCGTCGTGGGCCTGCCCGCCCAGCCAGTCGTCGACGGCGCTGAGCACCCGGTCGATCAGCACCGCCGGCGGTTGCCCGGCCGCCGCCGCGAGCGCGGCCCGCAGCCGGGCCTCGCCGAACATCGCCGCGTCGCGCGGGCCGCGCGCCTCGGTCACCCCATCGGTGTACGCGAGCAGCAGATCGCCCGGATCGAGGTGCACCCGGGTCTCGGCGAACCGTGCGGCCGTCAGCGCCCCCACCGGCATGCCACCGACCGGGACCGGGGTGACAGTGCCGTCAGCGGTGACCAGCAGTGGCGCCGGGTGACCCCCGCCGGCGATGCGGAGGTCCAGCCCGGCCGGCCCCCGGTCCAGGGAACCGAGCAACAGGGTGGTGAACTGGTTGCGCCGTGCCGCGTCCGGCGCGTCGAACAGCGCCTGGTTGAGCAGGCGGATCAGCTCCAGCGGGCGTTGCTCGACGAGCCGCAGCGTCTGCAACGACTGGCGGACCCGGCCGGTCAGCACCGCCGCGCCCACGCCCTTGCCGCACACGTCGCCGAGCGCGAACAGGGCGCCGCGCGGGTGCGGAAACACCTCGTAGAAGTCACCGCCGATGCGCAGGGTGTCGCCCGCCGCCCGGTAGCCACCGGCCAGGCTCACGCCGGGCACGACGGGCAGCTCGGGCGGGAGCAGGCTGGTTTGCAGCACCCGGGCCAGGTGGGCCTGCTCGCCGTGCAGGTGGGCGGTGGCCAGCGCGGCACCCGCGCGGGCGGCGAACTCCCGGGCCAGCTCCACGTCGCGCCTGTCGAAGCCGGCCCGCCCGGACCGACGGATGAGCAGCAGCGCACCGGCCGACCCGCTGGCACTGAGAAGCGGGCTGACCAGCACCGTGCCCGGGGGGCCGAACTCGGGCGGCAGCAGGTCGGCCACGTCGGTGAGCGGGACGTCCGGCCAGGGGCCCGGCTCGGCCCGGTCGCCGGCCAGCGCTTCGGCCAGCCCGGGAACGGAGCTGGTCAGCGCGGGGCCGGCCAGCCCGGTGACCGGGGCGGGCTCGCTGTCGGCGTACCGGATCCATCGGGGGTGCGGCTCGGCCGGCGCGGCCGGTCGGGGCAGTGCCACTGCGACGTCGGCCAGGTAGGGAACGGCGAGCGTCGTGGTGGCCAGGAGGACCTGGTCCCGGTGCAGGGCCAGCGCCAGCCGACTGCCGGCCTGGGCGAGGAACGCGGTGCGGGACCGTTCGGCGAGCAGGGCGTCGGCGCGGGCGTGCTCCTCGGTGACGTCGCGGACGTACCACGCCCACCGGGAGCCGGCGAGTTGCCGTCGGACGCCGCGCAGTCGCCGGCCGTGGTGGTCGGCGTCGAAGCGATCAGCGCCGTTGGCGACCGCCCGGGCCAGGGCTGCCACCGAGCAACCGGCCAGCTCGGTGCCGGCGTCGATCTCCGGGATCAACTCGGCCGCCATGGCGTTGACCAGGGTGACCCGACCGGTCCCGTCCGTTGTCAGCACGGCCTCGGCGAGCCCGTCGAGCAGCTCCCGGGCCAACCGTTCGTCGGCTGGCAACGGGGTGCCGCCGGGTTGCTGGGTAGTGGTCAACGCCGGACGCCGGCTCGCGTCTGACGACGTGTGCGCATGCTGTTTCTCGACTCCTCACCGGGGATCGTTGCCTGAGAGCAAGGGTACCGATTCTCCCCCGACAGCGGCGCACGGCGCGGGGTGGCGATCAGCCGGCGCGGGCCAGCCAGCCGGCGGGCTGGGCGACGATCCGGCGGGCCACCGAGCCGGCGGCGCCGACAGCGGCGGCCTCCGCGCCGAGCGTCGACGGGCGGACAGTGACCGGCGACCAGGCCGCGGTGAGCACCCGGGCACCGATCTCGGCGAGGACCGGGGGGCACAGCCAGGGCGCGAGCGCCGCGTACCCGCCACCGAGCACCACGGTGTCCAGGTCGAGAAGATTGACGACGCTGGCCACCGCGACGCCGAGCGCCGTTCCGGCGTCGTGCAGCGCCCGCAGCGCGTCGGCGTCGCCGGCCTCGGCCAACTCGGCCAACCGGGCCGTCGCGGTGTCTGCGGGAAGCTCCGCCCGGGCCAGCCCGGCGGCGGCCACTATCGCCTCCTGGCCGGCGTACTGCTCCAGGCAGCCCTGCCCGCCGCAGCGGCACGGACGACCCTCGGGGTGCACCGGAAGGTGCCCGATCTCGCCGCTCCACCCGCGTACGCCGCGAAACAGCGCGCCGTCCAGCACGATGCCGGCGCCGATGCCCACCTCTCCGGAGATGTGCAGGAAGCTGGACGGGCCGGGTGGCTGAGAGTGCAGCTCACCGAGCGCCGCGAGGTTGGCCTCGTTGTCCACCACCAGTGCGGGGATGCCGGGCACCTGCTCGATCAGCGGAGGGTGCTCGGCGAGCAGCGCGGGCACCGGCACGTCACGCCAGCCGAGGTTCGGCGCGAGCCGGACCAGCCCGGCGTCGTCCACCAGGCCGGGCACCGCGAGCGCGGCCCCGACCAGTGTGAGGCCGTGCCCGGCAGCGTCCTCGCGGGCTGCGACGGCCATCTCGACAAGGCGGGCCAGGGCGTCGGCGGGGGCCACCGGGCGCAGGTCGGCCCGGTGCACAGTGCGGTGCCGGACCTGGCCGGCGAGGTCCACCACGCAGACCGCCAGGTAGTCCACGTTGACCTCCAGGCCGAGCCCGGCCGGCCCCTGATCGGCCAGGACCAGTCCGCGCGCCGGGCGGCCGGCGCCCGAGCGGGGTGCGGGGTCGGACTCACTGACCAGCCGGCCGGCGAGCAGGTCCTCGACCACAGCGGACACTGTGGCTCTGGTCAGGCCGGTAGCTGTCGCCAGGTCGGCCCGGGAGGGAGGTCGGTCGGCCGTGGCGATCCGGCCGAGGACCAGGGCGAGGTTGAGCTCGCGCAGGCTGCCCTGACGGACTGCGCCGGCCGGGGCGTGGGTGAGGCTCACCCCTTGACAGTGCCATAGGGTGGGCAAATAATTCAATCGCTGAACAAATAGCGGACAACACCACCCCGGAGGTCGCTCATGGCACCCCGTCCCACCCCCGCCGACAAGTTCTCCTTCGGGCTCTGGACCGTGGGCTGGCAGGCCCGCGACCCGTTCGGTGACGCCACCCGTCCCGAGCTCGACGCGGTCGAGGCAGTGCACCGGCTCGCCGAGCTGGGCGCGTACGGCATCACCTTCCACGACGACGACCTGATCCCGTTCGGCGTCGACGCGGCCACCCGGGACCAGCACATCGCCCGGTTCCGCAAGGCCCTCGACGAGACCGGCCTGGTGGTGCCGATGGTCACCACCAACCTCTTCACCCACCCGATCTTCAAGGACGGCGGCTTCACCAGCAACGACCGCGACGTCCGCCGGTACGCGCTGCGCAAGGTGCTGCGTCAGGTCGACCTGGCCGCCGAGCTGGGCGCCAGCACCTTCGTCATGTGGGGTGGCCGCGAGGGCTCCGAGTACGACCTCGCGAAGGACGTCCGCGCCGCCCTGGACCGCTACCGCGAGGCGGTGGACCTGCTCACCCAGTACTCCATCGACAAGGGCTACAACCTGCGGTTCGCCCTGGAGCCCAAGCCCAACGAGCCGCGCGGCGACATCCTGCTGCCGACCATCGGGCACGCGCTCGGCTTCATCTCCCAGCTGGCCCACCCGGAGCTGGTCGGCCTCAACCCGGAGGTCGGCCACGAGCAGATGGCCGGGCTCAACTACGCCCACGGCATCGCCCAGGCGCTCTGGCAGGGCAAGCTGTTCCACCTGGACCTCAACGGCCAGCGCGGCATCAAGTACGACCAGGACCTGGTCTTCGGCCACGGTGACCTGATGAACGCGTTCGCCCTGGTGGACCTCCTGGAGAACGGCGGCCCCAACGGCGGGCCGGCCTACGACGGCCCCCGACACTTCGACTACAAGCCGTCCCGCACCGAGGACATGGAGGGGGTGTGGGCCTCCGCGGCGGCCAACATGAGCACCTACCTGCTGCTCAAGGAGCGGGCAGCGGCGTTCCGCGCCGACCCCGAGGTGGTCGAGGCGCTCGCCGCCAGCAAGGTCGGCGAGCTGAGCACCCCGACGCTCGGCGACGGCGAGGGCTACGAGGAGCTCCTGGCCGACCGGTCCGCGTTCGAGGACGTCGACGTGGACGCTGTGGCCGCCCGGGGCTTCGCCTTCGTCCGGCTCAACCAGCTCGCCGTCGAGCACCTGCTCGGCGCCCGCTGAGGCCCCGCCATGCCGTTGGTCGCAGGTGTTGACTCGTCCACCCAGTCCTGCAAGGTGGTGATCCGGGACGCGGAGACCGGCGCCCTGCTCCGGCAGGGCCGGGCACCGCACCCGGACGGCACGGAGGTCGACCCGGAAGCCTGGTGGCAGGCGCTACGTAGCGCCGCCGACCAGGCCGGCGGGTTGGCCGACGTGGCGGCGATCTCCGTCGCCGGCCAGCAGCACGGCATGGTGTGTCTCGACGAGGACGGCCGGGTGGTCCGCCCGGCGCTGCTGTGGAACGACACCCGATCCGCCGACGCCGCCGCCGACCTCATCGAGGAGGCTGGCGGCGGCTCGGCCGGGAGTCGGTTCTGGGCCGAGGCCACCGGTAGCGTTCCGGTGGCCAGCTTCACCCTCACCAAGCTGCGCTGGCTGGCCACGCACGAACCGGAGCGGGCAGCCCAGGTGGCAGCCGTCTGCCTGCCGCACGACTGGCTGACCTGGCGGCTGGCCGGCGCACCGGGACTGGAGGCGCTGCGTACCGACCGGGGTGATGCCAGCGGCACGAGCTACTGGTCGCCGGCCACCGGGCAATACCGACTGGACCTGCTGGAGCGGGGCTTCGGCCGGCGGTTGGTGCTGCCCGAGGTGCTCGGTCCGGCGGATTCGGCGGGAAAGCTGTCCGACGTACTGGGTGGGCCGGGTGGCGCCCTGCTCGGCGCGGGCACCGGGGACAACGCCGCCGCCGCGCTCGGTGTCGGCGCCGGGCCCGGTGACGTGATCGTCTCGATCGGCACCTCCGGCACCGTGTTCAGCGTCGCCGACGTGCCCGCCGCTGACGAGAGCGGTGCGGTGGCGGGCTTCGCCGACGCGTCCGGTCGCTTCCTGCCGCTGGTCGCCACGCTCAACGCGGCCCGGGTGCTGGACGCCGCCGCCGCGATGCTCGGGGTCAACCTGGACGAGCTGGCCGAGCTGGCGCTCTCCGCGCCAGCCGGGGCGGACGGACTGGTAATGGTGCCCTACCTGGAGGGTGAGCGGACGCCGAACCGACCGCTCGCCACCGGTGCGGTGCACGGCCTGACCCTGCGTACGTCGACCCCCGCGCACCTGGCGCGGGCCGCCGTGGAGGGCATGCTCTGCGCGCTCGCCGACGGACTGGACGCGTTGACCGCGCAGGGTGCCACCGCCACCCGGGTCATCCTGGTCGGCGGCGGGGCCCGGTCGGCCGCGGTGCGGCAGATCGCCCCGCAGGTCTTCGGCTGCCCGGTCGTCGTTCCGCCGGCAGGGGAGTACGTCGCCGACGGTGCCGCCCGCCAGGCCGCCTGGGTCGCTCTGGGCGGCGACGCGCCGCCCGTCTGGGCGGTCGAGGGCACCGAGGAGTACGCGGCGGCTGCCGTCCCCGCCGTGCGCGACCAGTACGCCGCTGCGCGCGGGTTGGTGCTCGACCGGCGCTGACCGTCGGGATCGACGCGGGTGGGTGCCGGCCGACGGTGACCGGCACCCACCCGCGTGACGACCTCCTCCACGCGGTCTGGTTGGCTGCCGGTCATGACGGTGACCAGTGGCGGGCCCGGCCTGCGCCCGCACGGTCGGGGCGGTGGGCCGGCGCACCGGTTGTACAGCGTCGTGGTGTTCGTGCTGCTCGCCTCGCTGGACAACGTGGCGATTGGGCTGGTCCCCCCGCTGTACGGCCCGATCTCCGACGCGTTCGACGTGTCCGGTCGGCTGCTCGGCGTGGTCACAGCGGTCAGCTTCCTGGTCAGCGCGGTCGCGGCGGTCGGCTGGGCGTACGTCGGCGACCACACCAACCGCAAACCGTTGCTCATGGTGGGCACACTGCTCTGGGCGGCGGGCACCGGCGGTAGCGCGCTCGCCGGCGGCTACCTGACGTTCCTGGCCGCGCAGCTGGTCGCGGCGGTCGGCCTCGGCGCGGTCGGTTCGGTGGGCTTCTCCGTGGTCACCGATCTGATCTCACCGACCCGGCGCGGGCTGGTGATGAGCTTCTGGGGGCTCTCCCAGGGGGTCGGCACCCTCGCGGGCACCCTCGTCGGCGGGCTGCTCGGGGCCGCTGACTGGCGGCGGCCGTTCCTGCTGTTGACTGGCGTCGGCCTGGTCGCCACGGTGGCCTACCTGTTCACGTACGACGTCCGGCGTGGCCAGAGCGAGCCGGAACTGGCCGGCAGGTTGGATGCCGGCGCCGAGTACGACTACCGGATCAGCCGCGCCGACCTGCCGCGCATCCTGGCCCGGCGGACCAACCGGTGGCTGATCCTGCAGGGTCTGACCGCGCAGGCCGCGTTCGGCTCGTTGGTCTGGCTGCCGGTGCTCTTCGCCGAACGGGCCGAGGCCCAGGGCTACTCCACGTCGACAGCTGTTGTGGTGGGCAGCGTCTTCGCCACCCTGTTCCAGCTCGGTGGGGTGCTGTCCATCGTGGGCGGTCTGGTCGGTGACGCCGTGCAACGGCGTACCCCGCGTGGGCGGGCACTCGTCGCCTCGATCGGCATCCTCGCCGCACTGCCGTTCTACCTGGTGCTGTTCTTCGTACCGGTGACCATCGACGTGCCGGACGGCGCGAGCGGCGGCGCGGTGGTGGGTGCGGTACTGGCCAGTGTGTTCACCGAGCCGTCGGTCGGGCTGAGCCTGCTCACCGCCATCGTGGCGCTCGCGTTGACCTCGGCCAACTCGCCGAACTGGTTCGCGTTGATCGCCGACGTCAACCCACCGGAGCACAGGGGCACTGTCTACAGCCTGGGCAACCTGGTCAACGGGGTTGGTCGCGCGGCCGGCAACGGGCTGGTCGGGGTGGCCTTCCAGGCGCTGCGAGTGGCATTCCCGCCACCGCTGAACTTCGCCGTCGGGCTGGCCGCGTTCCAGCTCTTCTTCATCCCGACCGGTGTCATGTACTGGCTCGCCTCGCGAACCTCACCGGCGGACATCGACAACGTGCACGATCTGCTACACACCCGAGCCGACCGCCTCTGACCCGGCCGCTCGACGACGACCCTGATCCGCGCAACATCAGGGAAAGTGTTGCCTCGGGCGAGCGTGAGGGGCCAACATCCCCGATGTTGCGCGGATCTTGGCCCCTCACGCCTCCGTGCTGGGCTAGGTCAGCCTCGCAGCCAGACGGTGACGTCGGCCGGGACCGCGCCGTCGTTGTCCAGGGGCGCGCTGGCGGCGAGCACCTCGGCGCCGGCCGGCACCGGCACCGGGGCGGCACCGAAGTTGGTCAGCACTGTCAGCTCACCGTTGCGGAAGCTCAGCACCTCGTCACCGGAGGACAACCACTCCAAGGTGCCGCGACCCAGCCCGTGGGCACGGCGCAACCGCAGCGCCGTGCGGTACAGCTCGTACGTCGAACCGGGCACGTCGCGCTGGCGGTCCAGCGCGTACTCCGCCCAGAGCGCGGGCTGCGGCAACCAGCTCGCGTCGGTCGGCCCAAAGCCGTACGACGGGGCGTCGGCCTCCCACGGGATCGGCACCCGGCAGCCGTCCCGGCCGCGCTGGGTGTGCCCGCTGCGAGCCCAGGTCGGGTCCTGCCGGGCCTCGTCGGGCAGCGTGGTGTGCTCGGGCAGCCCCAGCTCCTCACCCTGGTAGAGGTACGCCGAGCCGGGCAGCGCCAGCATCAGCACTGTGGCCGCCCGGGCGCGGCGCAGACCGAGTGCGGCGTCCGGCTGCGGGTCGCCGATGCCGATGCCGTTGGGGCGTACGGTGCCGATCGGCAGGCCGAGCCGGGAGGCGTGCCGCACCACGTCGTGGTTGGACAGCACCCAGGTGGTCGGCGCGCCGACCGAATCGGTCGCCTCCAACGAACGGGTGATCACGGCGTACTGGGCCGGTGCGCTCCACGCGGCGAGCAGGTACTCGAAGTTGAACGCCTGGTGCATCTCGTCCGGGCGGACGTAGCGGGCCAGCCGCTCGGCTGGTTCCACCCAGGCTTCGGCGACCAGCACCCGCTCGCCGGGGTAGCTGTCCAGCACCTGCCGCCACTGCCGGTAGATCTCGTGCACGCCGTCCTGGTCCCACATCGGTGGGCGGGGCTTGTCGATCTCGTTGCCGGAGAGGATCTCCTGCGGCTCCTGCCAGTCGGCCAGGTCGGCCTGCTTGATGAGGCCGTGCGCCACGTCGACCCGGAAGCCGTCGACGCCGCGGTCCAGCCAGAAGCGCAGCACGTCCAGGAACTCCGCGTGCACCTCCGGGTTGTCCCAGTTGAGGTCCGGCTGCCCGGTGTCGAACAGGTGCAGGTACCACTGGCCGGGCTGCCCGTCGGCGTCGACGGTCCGGGTCCAAGCCGGACCACCGAAGACGCTCTGCCAGTCGTTCGGCGGCTGGTCGCCGCCCGGACCGCTGCCGTCGCGGAAGATGTACCGCGACCGTTCCGGGCTGCCGGGCGCGGCCGGCAGCGCGGCCTGGAACCAGCGATGCGCCGAGGAGGTGTGGTTCGGAACCAGGTCGACGATCACCCGCAGGTTGCGGGCCCGGGCCTCGGCGATCAGCTTGCCCGCGTCGGCGAGGGTGCCGAACAGCGGGTCGATGTCGCGGTAGTCGGCCACGTCGTAGCCGGCGTCGGCCTGCGGCGAGGGGTAGAAGGGGGAGAGCCACACCGCGTCCACGCCCAGCTCGACCAGGTGGTCGAGGCGGGCGGTGATGCCGGGCAGGTCACCGATTCCGTCCCCGTCCGAGTCGGCGAACGAGCGGGGGTAGATCTGGTAGATGGCGGCCTCGGTCCACCAGCCGGTGGCCGGTCGACCGGAGGGGGTCTGCTGCGTCGGGTCGGTGTTCAGGGTCGTCTCCCGTGTTGCTGTGTGTGGATTTCAGTGTGCCCGGGGCGGTGCGGTCGAGTCCCGGACCACCAACCGAGTGGGCAGGACCACCGGAGTGTCGCAACCGGCACCCCGTTGACTGACGATGGGGCCGGGCGGTCGGGCCCCGAGCGGGTCGAGCAGCATCTGGGCGGCCAGCCGACCCTGCTCGGCGGCGGGCTGGGCGACGGTGCTGAGCCCGAGCACACCGGCCAGGTCGTGGTCGTCGATGCCGACCACGCTGACGTCCTGCGGAACCCGCAGTCCGACGTCGCGCAGGGCGGTCATCGCGCCCATCGCCATCTCGTCGCAGGCGGCGACGATAGCTGTCGGTGGCTCGCCGCGGGCCAGCAGCTCGGCGGTGGCCCGGTTGCCGCCGTCGATGGTGAAGGTGGACTCGATGTCCAGGGTGGGGTCGGGTCGCAGGCCGGCGGAGCGCAGCGCCGCCTGGTAACCCCGGCGTCGGTCGAGGTGGGTGGTGAAGGCCAACTCGTCGTCCGGGTCACCGGAGATGTGGGCGATCCGGTGGTGGCCGAGGTCGATCAGATGCTTGGTCGCGACTCGCGCGGCCGCCACGTCGTCGATCCGTACGCACGGCCAGTTGGGCACCCTGCTGCCCGAGCTGATGGTGACGCCGGGCAGTTCCAGCGTGGCCAGCGCGGTCAGGTCGGCCGGACGCAGCGGTGTGGCGACCAGCATCATGGCGTCCACCCGCTTGTGCAGGTTGGCAGTCCGCAGGACCCGCTGGCGGACCTGCTCCCGGCCGCCCAGGTTGTAGAGCAGCAGGTCGTAGCCGGACTGGTGGAGGTACTCCTCGACCGCCTCGACGACGGTGCTGAAGAACCAGCGGGTGATCCGGGGGACAACCACTGCGACAGTGCCGGTCCGGCCGCCGGCGAGCCGGGATGCGCTCGGCGAGACCTCGTAGTCCAGTTGCTCGGCGGCGGCGAGTACCCGGCGCCGAGTGGCGGCCGAAACCGTCGGTAGTCCGCGCAGCGCCCGCGAGACGGTGGCCGTGGACACTCCGGCCAGCCGGGCCACATCATCGATCCTCGTCACGGTTTCCCCCGCTCGGTGCCCGGAGCGTCCGCCGCCGCCCGAGGGGCCAGGCGGCGGCGGACGCGCGGTCAGCCCTTGACGCTGCCGGCGAGCAGACCTCGCACGAAGAAGCGCTGCAGGGACAGGAACACGATGAGCGGTATGACGATGCTGACGAACGCACCGGCCGTCAGGCGCTGCCACTCGTTGCCTCGGGTGCCGGCCATCTCGGCGAGCCGGACGGTGAGCGGAGCGGTCTCGTCGCTGCCGCCCGCGAAGATCAACGCGACCAGCAGGTCGTTCCAGACCCAGAGGAACTGGAAGATGCCGAACGCCGCCAGCGCCGGGGTGATCAGCGGCAGCACGATGGTGCGGAAGATCTTCGGGTGGGTGGCCCCGTCGACCCGGGCCGCCTCCATCAGGTCCCCCGGCAGTTGCGAGATGAAGTTGTGCAGCAGGAAGACGGCGAACGGAAGCGCGAAGCAGGTGTGGGCGAACCACACCTGGGCGAACTTCTGCTCGTCGACCAGGTCCCAGGCCGGCATCAGCGTGACGCCGCCGAGGGTGACCCCGGTGGAGAAGAACCTCAGCAGCGGCACCAGGGCCATCTGCAACGGCACGATCTGCAACGCGAAGATCGCGATGTAGACCCAGTCCCGGCCGCGGAAGTTGATCCACGCGAGCGCGTACGCGGCGAGGCACGCGAAGGCGAGCGGGAAGAGCACCGACGGGATGGTGATCGCCAGCGAGTTGATGAACGAGCCGGCGAGCTGCCCGGAGGACGCCGAACGCCCGAACAGGACCTGCTCGTAGTTCTCGAAGGTGAACTGCGGGTTGGTGAAGGCCGTCCACCAGCCGGTGGTCTTGATCTCGTCCTCCGGGCGGAGGGAGGAGACGAGCAGGCCGAAGGTCGGGATGGTCCAGACCACCGCGATGACGATCGAGACGAGCGTCGCGGTGCGGCTGTTCAGCCGCTTGCGGACCCGCCCGGCCGCGCTGGTCGGGGTGCCGTCGGTCTTCTGGGTGCCGGCGGCGACGGTGGGCGTTGCGGTGGTCATCTCAGCCCTCCCGCTGTTGACGGAGGTTACGGATCTGGTAGATCACGACCGGGATGACCAGGATGAAGAGGAAGACCGCGAGCGCGGAACCCCGCCCGTTCTCGCTGTACCGGAACGCCTGGTTGTACATCTCGTTGGCGATCACGCTGGTGTCGTAGTTGCCGTTCGTCGAGGTTCGGACGATGTCGAAGACCTTGAGCGTGGCGATCGTGAGGGTCACCATCACGACGATCAGCGCCGGTCGGATGCTCGGCATGGTGATCTGCCAGAACATCTGCCACGGGCTGACCCCGTCGAGCCGGGCGGCTTCGACGATGTCACCGGGGATCGCCTTGATCGCGGCGGATAGCACCACCATGGCGAAGCCGGCCTGGATCCAGACCATGATGACGATCAGCAGCAGCGTGTTGAGCGGCGATTCGAGCAGCCACTGCTTGGGCTCACCGCCCAGGCTGACCACGATCTGGTTGAGCAGACCGATCTGGTCGCCCTCACCTCGGTAGGCGTAGACGAACTTCCAGATGATGCTGGCGCCGACGAAGGAGATGGCCATCGGCAGGAAGATCAGTGACTTGGCCACGGCCTCGAACCGGGCCTTGTCCACCAGTACGGCGTAGATCAGGCCGAATCCGGTCGCGACCAGCGGGACCAGGAGCACCCAGATCAGGGTGTTGATCAGGACCCGGACGATCGCGTCGTCGGAGAACATCCAGCCGAAGTTTTCCAACCCCACCCATTCGGTGCTGGTCCTGTTCATCAGGGAGAGCAGCAGGGTGCGGATGGCCGGCACGACCAGACCGATGGTGAGCAGCAACAGCGTCGGCAGCAGGAAGAAGAGCGCGAAGATCCCCTCCCGCTGCTTGATCCGACGGGGAAGTGGAGCACCACTCGTCGAGGCGGCGACGAGCTGCGCCTCCCGTCGCCGGGCGAACCAGGCCGGTACCACGTCGAGCAGCAGTAGGAGACCACCCACCACCAGCACGAAGGCAACCAGCCCGTACATCAGCATGAGGAGCTTCGGCTGCTGATCGGCGAAGTCGAACTCCATCAACCCTCCCTTCCGGGTCCACCTCGGCCGGTGGCCCGGCCCGCGTCAGCGGACCGGGCCACCGTCGGGGATCACTTAGGCCAGCTGCTCTCGATGCCCTGGAGCACCGGGGCGGTCGCCTTGCCGTTCAGCCACTCGACCATGCCCTTCCAGAACGTTCCCGCGCCGACGCCGGCCGGCATCAGGTCGGATCCGTCGAAGCGGAAGGTGCCCGTCTTGTCCTGGAGGATCTGGACGGAGAGCTTGTCGATCGGGCTGGCGACGTTGGCGATGTCCAGCTTGTTGTTCGCCGTGACCCAGTTGCCGAGCTTCGCGCGGCTGTTCACGTACTCCGCCGAGACGAGGTAGGTCTGCACGGCCTGGACCTCGGGACGGTCGGCGTAGCCGACGACGAACTCGCCCGCGCCCAGAACCGGCTTGCCCTTGGACGGGTCGATGGCCGGGAAGTAGAAGGCGAACGCGTCGCCGTCCTCGGCCACCTTGGTGCCCTCGGGGAACTGGTTGGCGTAGAACGACGCCTGTCGGTGCATCGCGCACTTGCCGGTGGTCACCGGCAGGCCCGCCTCCTGGAAGGCGGTGGTGGTGATGCTCTTGACGCCGCCGAAGCCGCCGTTCATGTACTTGTCGTTCTTGAGGATGCTGCCGGCGCGGTCGACCGCGTCGACGATCTTCGGGTCGTTGAACGGGATGGCGTGGGTGGTCCACTGGTCGTAGACCTCGGGACCCTGCGTACGCAGGACCACGTCCTCGATCCAGTCGGTGGCCGGCCAGCCGGTGGCGTCACCGGACTCGACGCCCGCGCACCACGGCTTCGTGCCGCTGGCGGCGATCTTGTCGCTCAGGGCGATGAGCTGGTCCCAGGTGGTCGGAACCTCCCAGCCCTTCTCCTTGAACGTCTTCGGCGAGTACCAGACGAAGGACTTCACGTTGGCGCCGAGCGGCACGCCGTAGAGCGTCCCGTTCACGGTGCCGTACTTCAGCCAGTCGGCCGGCATGTTCTGCTCGGCGAGGGCCTTGGTGTCGGCACCGAGGGACTTCAGCTTGCCGGCGTCCGCGAAACGCTTCACCAGGCCCGGCTGCGGCACGAAGGCGATGTCGGGGGCGTTGCCACCGTCGACCCGGACGGGGAGCTGCGCCTCGAACTCGCCGCTGCCCTCGTAGTCGATCTCGATGCCGGTGCACTCGGTGAACTGCGACCACGACCGCTCCAGCAGGTCGGCCTCGGCGTCACGGATGGACGCGTAGATGGAGACCTTCTTGCCGTCGTGGCCCTGGTACTTGTCGTATGCGGCGCACTCCGCGGAGCCCGCTTTGCTGCTCTTCTTGTCGTCGCCGGTACCGCAGGCGGTGGCGCTGAGCGCCAGCCCGATTACACCGGCGATCACGAAGGCCTGGCGTGGTCTGGTAAAGACCGCCATGCCGTCCTCCTTCCTAGCCGGCGCGGTCGTGCTGGTGACCCGTCGCCGGTCCGATTGGGCGTGCACACATGTAAGCGCTTGCATCCGGCCCGGTCCACCCCCTGTCAGACACGAGCGAGTAACAATCCGGAAACCTGCGGGCTGCCTGGTGGGCACGCTCCCGGGACAAGCTGGGGACTCTTTCGAAGATTGACGATATCTGTCAGGCTGAGCACACCGGATCGAAGGTTTTCGACATAGGAGGAGCTGTATGCGAAAGCGGTGGATCAGCCTGCTGGTGACGGGTCTCTTCGTCGGGGGAGCGCTGGTGCCGGCGACCCCGGCCCTGGCCGCGCCGACCTTCAAGGTGCCGTTCCCGTGCGGCCAGTCCTGGTCCGGGCAGACCCGGTCGGACCACAGCCCGGCGTACGCCGTCGACTTCAACCGCACCGACGATCTCGGCGACCCGGTGGTCGCCAGCGCCCCGGGCACTGTCGACCGGGTGACCGACCTCGGCGGCACCAGCTACGGCAAGTACGTCCGGATCAACCACGGCGGCGGTTACAGCACCTACTACGCCCACCTCAACGGCTTCAACGTCTCGGTCGGGCAGACGGTCGGGTACGGCAAGGTGCTCGGCTGGGTCGGCAGCACCGGCGGATCGACAGGCCCCCACCTGCACTACGAGCAGCGCCTCAACGGTGCCGACATCCAGGTCCGCTTCAACGGCACCCTCGCGCTGTACTGGGGCACCAAGAGCTACACCAGTAACAACGGGTGCTCCTCGGGCAGCGGCAACGGCACCGTCGACACCAGCGGCACGCCGCTGACCGTCCGCTCCGGCCCCGGCACCGGGTACGCCTCGGTGGGCACCGTCGCCGACGGCACCCGGGTGACCATCGCCTGCCAGACCAGCGGCACCAGTGTCACCGGCACGTACGGCACCAGCTCGATCTGGGACCGGATCGGCTCCGGCCGCTACATCGCCGACGCGTACGTGTACACCGGCTCGGACGGCTACATCCCGGGCGTGCCCCGCTGCTGACCCGGTGACGGCCACGGTCCCCGGCGGGTGCCGCCGCCGGGGACCGTGCGGTCAGTTGTTCAACTGCCAGATCGACAGGTTCAACGCGGCGGCGAAGGTGACCCAGGCCCAGTACGGCAGCATCAGCGCCGCCGCCACCCGGGACACCCGGGCGAACAGCACCACGGTGAGCCCGATCGCCAGCCACATCAGCACGATCTCGGCGAACGCCAACCCGTACTGCCCCGCGCCGAAGAACAGCGGGGTCCAGATCGCGTTGAGCACCAGTTGGGCGGTCCACGCCCAGAGGGCGGGGGAGAAGCCGACCCGGCGCCACACCAGCCAGCCGGCCACCGCGATCAGCGCGTAGAGCAGCGACCAGACCGGGCCGAACAGCCACGAGGGCGGGGCCCAGCCGGGCTGCCGCAGGTTCGCGTACTCCTCGGTGGTGCCCTGCACGCCCAGCCCGCCGATGGCGGCGGCGACGAAGACCGCCGCCGCGAAGCCGGCGAGAGCCCACCACGCTCGCCGCCCGGAGGTCACCGGCGCGTCCTGAGATATCTCCATGGTCGAGATATTTCCTCTCGAGGTCTGCTCAAACCGCCGAGCGGGAGGACGGTTCACGGGGCCGGCCGGCCACGAAAAAGCGCCGGGATCGCCACGGCCGGTGCTTCTGTCGGGAGGACGAAGCGTCGGTCGCGGCGACCCCGGCGGGTCCCGGAGTTAAGGCGTATGAGCGTTAATTGAAGATGCTGACACCACCCGGGCCGACCAACAGCCCGACGACGATGAGGACGATGCCCCACAGGATCTGCCGGCGGAACAGCGCGAGGATGCCGGCGACCACGAGTACGACTGCGAGAATCCAGAGAATCAGCTCCATGACCTCTGACTACCCGACTGGCCGATCGGGGAAACCTGGTCGGTGTCGAGTTGATCGCCAACGTGAAAGACGCTGTACGCCTGCTTGATCACCGGGTGCGCGACGTTGCGGACGCGTACCCCGCCGGGGGTCGTGCCGCGCTCGGTGCCGGCGTGCGCGTGCCCGTGCACGGCCAGCGCCGTGGGTGCCGAGTCGATCGCCTGCCCCAACTGGTACGACCCCAGGAAGGGGTAGATCTCCAACGGCTCGCCGACCAGCGTGTCCGGCACCGGCGAGTAGTGGGTGAGTGCTACCAGCATGTCGCAGTCCAGTGAGCGCAGCGCCGCACCGAGACGGTCCGCGCTGTCGGTGGTGGTCCGTACGAAGGACTTCATCTCCGGCTCGCCGAAGTCACTGGCGCACCGACCGGCGAACCCGCCGCCGAAGCCCTTGACGCCGGCGATGCCGAGCCGGCCACCCGCGCAGTCCAGCACGACGCCGTTGCCCTCCAGCACTGTGATGCCCGCGTCCTCCAGCACCTTGACCACCTGTGGCACCTGGTCACACTGGTGGTCGTGGTTGCCCAGCACTGTCACCACCGGTACGGCCAACCCGCCGAACTCCTCCGCCACGCAGCGCGCCTCGGCCTCGGTGCCGTGCCGGGTCAGGTCCCCGGCCAGCAACAGCACATCGGCGCACTCCGGCAGCTCCTCCAGCGCCGGTCGGAACCGGCCGACCACGTCCTCGTCCAGATGCACGTCGCCCACAGCGGCAATCCGGATCACCATGGAACCTCCCTCAGGGCAGTTGCTCGATCTCCGTGGGCGCTTCGACGCGGATCACCCCGATGTCGTTGGTGATCGGCACGTCCGGGAAGCGCTCCGACACCCGACGCAGGATCTCCTCCCGCCGGTGCGGACTCTCCACCTCGCCGTGGAGCACGAGGGAGCGTTCCCGTCGAACCACTGTGATCCCCTGTTCGGCGACGGCGGGGTCCTCGACGAGCAACCGTTGGATCTCCGCCTCGACGTACTCGTCCGGTGGCCCGGCGCCGATGTCGCGATGGTGGGTCACGATGTCCCCTCTCCTGGCTGGGTGCCGGCGGCCGGCACCACCTCCAGCCGGTCCAGCAGCACCAGGAACGCCTCGGCGTACGGCGAGTGCTGCGTCTCCTTGCGTACCCGTTCCCAGTCGATCTGCTCCCGCAACGAGCGGGCCAGTGGCAGACCGCGGGCGAAGTCGCAGTAGTGCTGGGAGAAGCTGAGCAGTTTGTGCACCATCAGCTGGCTCGCTGACAGCACCGGCATGCGAATCGCGTCCACCGGTCGGATGACGGTGTCGGCGAACGTCTCCTCGGTGACCGGCGTCTCGATCGGCCGGTGGATCAGGTCCACCATCCGGCCGTCGTCGAAGACCTTCACCAGCCAGTCCTCCGGTGGACGCTCGGCGACGAAGCCGGCGGCCACCAGGGCTTCCAGTGCCGCTTCCACGTCGGCCTCCCGGATCAGGAAGTCGACGTCGTGATCGCTGGAGTGGCCTCCGTGGGCATAGACCGCGAAGCTGCCGCCCAGGGCGAACGGAATCTCGGACTGCTTGAGCACGGCGGCGACCTTCTTGAGGGTGTGCACCAGACTCTCGTCTCCGCGCTCAGCCATCTGGTTCCTCCGTCGTCGTGTTGGTGGACCGGCGGTTGGATTTCAAACTCCGGTACCCGGCATTCCGGTCGTCCACACCTGCTGGTGTCTCGGTCGGGCGTCAACAGGGATGAAGCACCACAAACCTCGCGGACCAGGTGCGTGGGTCGGATAACCTGTGGAGAGTGGCCAGATCATCGGGGATGCGACGACGCAAGGCCCGATTGCGCACCGTCGCCCTGATCGGGATCGACGGTTCGGGCAAGACCACACAGGCACACCGGCTGGCCGACGCGCTGACCGCCGCCGGACGCCCCGCCACCTACCGCCGCAACGCCAGTGGCCGCCGCTGGCTCGGCCGGCTCGCCCAACGCCTCGGCCGGCCGGACGCGCAACGGCTCGTCGGTCGCGACGGCGTGCTGGCCGTGGAGTCGGTGCTGCGCTGGCTGGCCATCGCCATCGCCCTGATCAGCTGTCTGCTCACCGGCCGGACGGCGGTGATGGACCGCTACTCGGCCTGCCAGTACGCGAGCATCCGGGCCCACGGCGGGCAGCGCTGGGAGCGGCTCGCCCGGGCCGGCTACCGGCTGTTCCCGACGCCGCAGGTGACCTTCCTGCTCGCCGTCGACCCGGCGGAGGCGTACCGGCGCATCGAGGAACGCGGCACCGACCACGAGACGATGGGGTGGCTGACCGCAGCCGACACCGCCTACCGGGCACTGCCCGAGTACCCCAGCTTCGTGCTGGTGGACGCGGGCCGCCCGGCCGAGGAGGTGACCGAGCAGATCCAGGCGCACCTGGAGACCTGGCTACCGCCGTCCGCCTCGGGTGGAGAGGACGTCGGCCCGGTGGTGGTGGCTCAGGCCCGCCCGTAGACCGGCACTGTGGCACCACTGGTCGGGGCGGAATCGGCCGACGCGAGGAATCGGATCACCGGCGCGATCTCGGCCGGGGTCACCCAGCGGGAATGGTCGGCGTCGGGCTGGGCGGCCCGGTTCGCCGGGGTGTCGATGACGCTGGGCAGCACTGTGTTGCAGCGCACGTTCTGCGACCGGTACTCCACAGCGACCGCGTTGGCGAAGGCCAGCACCGCCGCCTTGGCCGTCGAGTAGCCGGCCGCGCCGCGGAAGGGGGTGACCGCCGCGCGGGCCGAGACGCAGACCACCGAGCCGCCGCCGGACGACACCAGGTGCGGAAGCGCGGCCTGGGTGACCAGGTAGGTCGGCCGCAGGTTGACGGTGATCATCCGCTCGAACTCCTCGACCGGGGTCTCGTGCACCAACCCGCCGCTGGCGTACCCCCCGACGAGGTTGACCACCGCGCGCAGCGGCGCCGCCGGTTCGCCGGACGCGGCCTCGACCGCCTGCGCCGCGCCCGCCGGCTCGCCCAGGTCCGCGACTACCCGGACCAGTCCGGCCGCCGCCGGCCCCGACCCGGGCCGGGCTTTCCGCTCCGGTACGACCACCCGCCAGCCCGCCTCGACGAACGCGGTGACGACCGCCCCGCCAAGCCCCCCGAACCCCCCGGTAACCAGAACGCTGCCCTGTCCCATACGCCCCACGCTAGTGCCCCCACGCCTCCTTCGGGCCCCTCCGTCGATCATGAAGTTGTTGCCGTGAGACGCCGATCCGAGTGGTGACAACTTCATGATCGCGGTCTGCCGTGGGCAGATTGGTGGGGTCGTTCGAGCCTTGAGGGCGCAGGATCGGCGGATGCGGATCCTCATTCTCGGTGGCACCAAGTTCCTCGGCCGGGCGACGGCCCGGCTCGCCCTTGAGCAGGGTCACGAGGTGACCTGCGCGGCCCGGGGTGTGTCCGGCGCCGTGCCGGACGGGGTGCGCTTCGTGGTGGCCGACCGCGATGATCCCGACTCGCTCGTCCCGCTCGCCGCCGAGGGCTTCGACGTCGTGGTCGACGTGACCCGCCAGATCAGCCACGCCCGGCACGCGCTGGCCGCGCTCGCCGACCACGTCGGCCACTGGTCGTTCGTGTCGACGATCTCGGTGTACGCGGACGACACCACCCCGGGCCAGACCGCTGCGGACGCGCCGATCCTGGCTCCGGCCCCGCCGGACGTGGACGGGCCGATCGGCCCGGACCACCGCTGGTACGGCGAGTGCAAGGTGAGCATCGAGGAGTTGGTCCGGGAGCGGGTGGGCGTGGACCGTTCGTTCATCTGCCGGGCGGGCCTGATCGTCGGTGCGGAGGATCCGAGCGACCGTTTCCCGTACTGGGTGCGGCGGCTGTCGGCCGGTGGCGAGGTGCTGGCCCCCGGGCACCCGACTGATCGGGTGCAGTTCGTGGACGTCGCCGATCTGGCCCGTTGGTTGCTGCACGCCGCCGGCACCCGCCTCGGCGGCACGTACGACGGCACCGGTCCGACGATGTCCCGAGCCGAGATGTTGGCCGGGGTGGCCGCCGGGCTGGGCATCGCCGATCCGACCTTCACCTGGGTTGACCAGGATTTCCTGCTGTCCCAGGACGTGCGCGAGTGGTCGGGGGAGCGGGCGCTGCCGCTCTGGGTGCGGCTGCCGGAGACCGCCGGCCTGATGGACCGGGACGTCCGACCTGCCCTGGAGGCGGGTCTGACGGTCCGTCCTCTGGTCGACACCGTTCGGGCGACCGCGTCCTGGATGGCCGCACACCCGGCGGCCGTCCGGCATGGTGGACTGGACCCGGCGGATGAGGCGGCGATCCTGGGGAAGTGGCAGGCTGTGCGGGACCGGTGATCCCGGCGATCGAAGTTTCCCCCCACCTCGGACAGTCATAGTTGACGCTCACGCTTGGTGAAAGTAAGTTTCACCCGTGGCGAAGAGTCCGAAGATTTCTGCGAGTCACGAGCCCGGTGGGCTGATCGTCCACATCAGCGGGCTGTTGCCATCGCTGTCGCCCGCCGAGCAGCGGGTCGCCCGGCTGGTCGTTTCCGACCCGGCGGCCGCCGCCCGGCGGACAATCACCGACCTCGCCACCGCGGCCGAGACATCCGAGGCGACAGTCATCCGGTTCTGCCGTTCGGTCGGCATGGACGGTTACCCCCAGCTGCGCATCCGCCTCGCCGCCGAGGCCGCCCGCCGGATCGAGCCGCCAGACGCCCGAGTGGTGGGCGGTGACATCCCTCCCGGTGCCGACCTCGCCCAGATCATCGCCACCATCGCGTTCAACGACGCCCGTGCCGTCGAGGAGACCGCCGAGCAACTCGACCCCGCCGTCTGCGAGCAGGTGGTCGAGGCGATCAGTGGTGCCGCTCGGATCGACATCTACGGCGCCGGCGCCAGCGGGTTCGTCGCCTCGGACTTCCAACAGAAGCTGCACCGCATCGGCCGGATCGCCTTCTACTTCCCGGACGTGCACACCGCGCTGACCTCGGCCGCCCTCCTGGGCCGGGGCGACGTGGCGATCGGCATCTCGCACACCGGCACCACCTCCGACGTGATCGAGGTGCTGGAGCAGGCCCGTACCCGCGGTGCCGCGACAGTGGCGCTGACCAACTTCCCGCGCTCGCCGATCACCGACGTGGCGGACTTCGTGTTGACCACGGCGGCCCGGGAGACCACCTACCGCTCCGGCGCGACGGCCAGCCGGTTGGCCCAGCTCACAGTGGTCGACTGCCTCTTCGTCGGGGTGGCCGCCCGCAACCGGGCCCGAGCCCGCAAGGCCCTGGAGGCGACCGCCGAGGCGGTCCAGTCGCACCGGGTGGGTGCCAACCGGAGGCGGGGATGACGGCCGGTGCGGAGATGCCCGCACGGCCCGCTCGCCCCACGGTCCGGGTGGGTGCCCCCACCGAACGGCGTAACCCGCTCAGCGTCGACCTCGACCTGATGTCGACCCGGGACGTGCTCACCGTGATCAACGAGGCCGACCGGCGGGTGCCCGCGGCGGTCGCCGCGGTGCTCGACGAGATCGCCACCACCGTCGACCTGGCGGTCGCGGCGCTACGCGGCGGTCACCGGGTGCACTACTTCGGGGCCGGCACCTCCGGCCGACTGGGCGTGCTCGACGCGGCCGAACTGGCCCCCACCTTCAACTCGCCCCGACACTGGTTCTGCGCGCACCTCGCGGGAGGCCCGGACGCCATGTGGCGGGCCGTCGAGGACGCCGAGGACGACGACCGGGGCGGCGCTGTCGAAGCGGCCAGTTGTGTACGGGCCGGGGACCTGGTGGTTGGTCTGGCGGCCAGCGGGCGCACCCCGTACGTCCTCGGGGCGCTTGCCGCGGCCCGCGCCAAGGGCGCCTCGACGGTGCTGCTCTGCGCCAATCCGGAGGCGGAGGCCGCCCGGTCGGTCGACGTGTTCATCGGGGTGGACACCGGACCCGAGGTGGTCACCGGGTCGACCCGGATGAAGGCGGGCACAGCGCAGAAATTGGTGCTCAACACGTTCTCGACCGCCGTCATGGTGCGCCTGGGTCGGGTCTACTCGAACCTCATGATCGATATGGTGGCCACCAACGCGAAACTCCGTGGTCGAATGATCTCGATTCTGGTCGAGGCCACCGGTTGCTCGGAGGAGCTCTCCCGGCAGGCTCTCACCGAGGCCGACGGGGACCTGAAGACGGCGCTCGTTGCCCTCGTCTCGGGCGCCGAGATCGACGCCGCCCGGGCCGCGCTGGCCCGCTCGGCCGACCAGGTGCGCGGCGCTCTCGCCCTGCTCGCCTCCTAGCGCCACTCGCGCCGGGAAGCGAACGCGCCCTCGGATTGTTCATCTGGCCGGGGGGTAATAACACCCCCGTGAATGAACCGACCGGTCCACGGGTGCGTATCTGGCAGTGACCAGGATCGCATCGCGGTGGTGACCCGGGTCGCTGTGCCCCCACGGCGGGCGGTGTTGCCATGGTGCGGTAACCCGTACGTGGTGCCCAGTGGCGAGCCACCCGATGGGGTGCTGACAGCAAACATGGACCGTGCTCTCAGCTACTACTCAGGCATTCGTGACACTTTCGACTCACGACGAGGAATCCCCGACACGTCTCATCTGTTGTGTAGGTGTCAGCACCGATCGGCACAGCAGAAGTTACCAGGGGCTGACAGGTGTGGGGAATGGCAAGGAACCGGGCAACCGGCGCGAGCGAGGGGACCGTGGGCAACGTGGACAAGAACATCGGCATGCGAACCGACGAGGTTGCCGAGGAGCGCGACCTGGTCGGCGTCTACCTGCACGAGATCTCCCGGACGCCACTGCTGGACGCCGCCAAGGAGGTCGATCTCTCCAAGGCGATCGAGGCCGGCCTCTACGCCGAGCACCTGCTCGGTGAGGAAGCCGTTCCCGCCGGTGTCGACCGGGCCGACCTGGAGTGGCTGGTCGTCGAGGGCGAGCGGGCGAAGGACCTCTTCATCCGCGCCAACCTCCGACTGGTCGTGTCGATCGCCCGGCGCTACGTGCGCTCGGGGATGCCCATGCTGGACCTGATCCAGGAGGGCAACACCGGCCTCGTCCGGGCGGTCGAGAAGTTCGACTACGAGCGCGGCTACAAGTTCTCCACCTACGCCACCTGGTGGATCCGCCAGGCGATCAGCCGGGCGATCGCACAGCAGGAGCGCACCGTCCGTCTGCCTGTGCACCTGGTGGAGGACGTCAACCGGATGCGCAACGTGGCCCGGCAGTTGACCCGTGAGTTGGGCAGCGACCCGGAGCCGGAGCAGATCGCCAACGCCCTCGGCGTCACCGTCGAGCGGGTGAACGAGCTGCGCCGCTGGTCGCAGGACACCGTTTCGCTGGACACCCCGGTGGGCGACGACGGCGACACGAACCTCGGTGACCTGGTCGCCGACAGTGACGCGCCATCGCCGGAGGACATCGTCCTCAGCGGCCTGGAGCGGCAGCGCATCGAGGGGCTGCTCAATCACCTCGACGACCGGTCCGCCGGCATCATGCGGGCCCGCTACGGGCTGGAGGACGGCCGGGAGCACTCGCTCACCGAGGTCGCGTCCCGGTTCTCGCTGTCCCGCGAGCGGATCCGGCAGCTGGAGATCCAGGCCCTCGGCCGGCTCCGCGAGCTGGCTCGGGCGGACTCCACCAACAGCTGCGCCTCGGCCGTCCGGGCGTACCCGCCGACGAGCGCGCCGGCCTCGGCGAGGTGGGCGCGGGTGAGCAGCACGTCGCGGG
>NZ_JBEZGJ010000066.1:0-35894 GCF_040649965.1 Micromonospora sp. NPDC048843 | reverse complement strand
TGGCCCGGAGACCGCGACCAGGATGGTGAGCTGCATCAGGTCGAACATCGGGAAGAGCAGCCCCAGCGTGCGCGCCGGGTCGGCCAGCTCGGCCGCGGCGACCCCCCGGAAGACCAGCACCCAACCGATCGGCACCAGCGCCAGGGCGACGATCACCCCGTCCAGCAACGTACGGGCCCGCCCGACCGCCGTCCTCGGTGCGGACGGCGAGCTGAGCAGCGCGGCCGTGCCGGTGAGGATGCCGGCGGTGAAGACCACCCCGACCACCGGCGTGTGCGGCAGGTCGCCGCCGACGAGCCGCTGCACCGTCCAGATCGCCCGGCCGATCGCGGCCAGCGCCATGGTGAGGGCGAGCAGCGTCCAGAACCGGCGCAGCGGCGCCGGATGGCGACGGGCCACCCCGACGCACGCGAGCGTCGCCCAACCGGCTACCAGCATCGCGCCGATGTCGCTGACCAGCGCGGCGCCGGGCAACGCGGCGAACAGCCAACCCGCCTCCAGCAGGATGACCGCAGCCGCGACGAACGCGCCGGCGGGGTTGAGCGTCCCCGCAGCCTGCTTTCCGTCCTGTCGGGACACGGTCGCTCCGGCTCTTTCGTCGTGCGTGCACCCTCGGCGGCGCCGGTCCACGGCAAACCCCGAAAGCCTAACCAGCGCCCAGAAACGCCGCCAGAGCCGAACGTGCACCCCGGGCCTCTGTCGCGCTGAGCATCCTCACGCCTCTGGTCAGCGGCCCGCGGATCGGTTCCACGGTGAACGGGGCAGTGCGGTGCCGGCCAACGGACGGCGTGCGCGGCGGCGTCTGCGCCGGCCAGGGGTGCAGGGCGGGCGGGCAACGGTGTGCACGGCCACGTCGGCCGAGGGCGTCGGTCGGCCGATCAGCCAGCAGAGGAAGCGTTCCATCGTCGGATCAGCCGACCGGGAGGCGCTCGACGTCGGACTTGGCGATCTCGTACTCCGCCCCGCAGAACGTGCACTGCTGCGCGTACCGGGTGCGGATCGGAATGAGGGGGATGAAGAAGAGCGTGAATTTCGTCGAGCGGCGGGTGATCACCTGCGCGGCCTGGTTGCCGCAGTGGCGGCAGACCTGCTGCACGACACCGGACCGGTCGACCTTGGTACGCAGACCAAAGATGAAGAACATCGCCAGCCAGTACCCACTCGACAGCGAAAAGTCACCACATCCCGCGATCGGATCAGATCATTGCCAGGGCCGGCGCTGGTCCAGTTCGCCCGCCAGCCGGCGGAGGAAATCGCGGAACCCCTGCTCGCTGTGCGACGTCTCGATCTCGTCGATGAGCGGGCCGTCGTACTGCTGCGCCTGGACGATCGCGTCCGCATAAACAGCCGGGCCGTCCCCGAAGTAGCGTCGCTCGACCATCGCCTCAGCCATCTGGCTGGCGGAATCGTCGTCGAGCTGAGGGGTGAACATCAACCCGTACAGGATCTGGTTGATGACGCCCTTCCAGTTGCGGCTGTCCATTCCATGCACCTTTCCGACGGGTCAGTTCAACCGGGTACGGCCGTCGAAGCCGAAGAGCGGGATGTCCTTGACGCCGTTGCGGCTCAGCTCGTCGGTGACCTGCCGCATGTGCTCGGGGCCGGGTTGATAGTGCCCGCTGGCGGAAGTCACGTACTGGACCCTACCGTCGACGACCGCGATCTCACCGGCCGCCGCGACCGGCTGACCGTTGCCCAGGGTGGAGTGGTGGAAGTCGCCAACCTGTTGGTAGTTCGAGGCGTACATGTTGCCTCGCTCATCCATCACGAAGATGGCCCGGCCGCCGTCCCTCGTCCAGTGGGTGGACGCGGCGCGGGTGTCGAAGGGCTGGCCGTTGCTTGCCTGGCGCAGGATGCCGTCCGAGTCGACGTACACGCGGTGCGCCTCCCGTTCCGCCTCGCTGAGCCGACGCACCGAGCTGGGCCGAAAGGGATTTCCCGGATGGTCACCGGCGGTCTCGTACCGGTACTTGTCCAGCATCGGCCGGCCCTGGTAACGGACCTCCCGCAGCGGTCCGGGCACGCCGGGCCGCCCCGGGGGCCGATCCGGGCCCTTGCGGTTGAACCTGCGCAGCAACGTCTTGGCGCGGCGAAGCAGTCGCGGAATGATGTCGTTGACGACCCGTTGCACGATTTCCTTGATGATCCGGCGGATCGCGACCCGGGCCACGCCGATCGCGATCGGGATCTGTGCCAGCGAGCCACCGAGGGTGGGGGCCGCTGCCGCCAGCGCCATGGCAACCTGGATCACCAGGATCGTGAGCTGGACGATCGTGAGGACCTTCTGGGTCAACGTGATCACGGCCATCACGAGCAGCGCGGCGGCGATGAGTTCTGCGGCCTCGGCGCCGTCCTCGATACGGCTGGTCGGGCCCTCCTCGCCGCGCCACATCGCCTCGAAGGCGGTGACGTCCCGCCCCCGGTTGGTAGCGCTCACGACACTCGCGCCGGCGTTCGCCTCGTTGGCCGCCGTGCGCAGCGTGCCGGCGAAGGACATCCACGCCTGGGCGGCCTCGTACAGCAGCTCCTCGTCGGCCTCTGGCCAGGTGAAGCCCACCCAGTTGAGGGCCTCGGCGAGCTCAGCTGGCAGTTGTAGGCCCACCGGGCAGTCCCAGTCTCGTGAAGAGGGCCGCGCTGTCGAGGTCGCTGCGCTCGTGGGCGTCGGCGGCGGCGTCAAGCCTGTCGGCCACGCTCAGGAGTTGGTCGGCCATCGAGGCGTAGACGTCGAGAGCGTGTTGGAGCACCTCGGTGTAGGCCGCTCCGAAGACTGTCCCGGCCTCGTCGCCACCCCAGGGACTGGCCGAACCGGTGACGGTGCCCTGCAACCGCTGCACCTCCGCGCCGAGCCGCTCACCGCTGGCCTCGATGGTCCGCGCCGCCGAGTGCAGCGCGGTGACGTCGACCTCTATCGCGTCGGTCATCCGGTCACCGCTTGTCGAATCGGCGGGTCAACGCGTCCAGGTCGCCGATCATCCCGTCCAGCCCACGCCAAGCCTCTGCCGCGACCGCCTCCAACTGCCGGCGCGTCGCCGCCTGGTCGACGTCGCCGCCGAGCAGCTCCTGGCGCTGTCGCAGCTCGTCATCCTGGGCGGCGCGCACTGCCTCGATCACGTGGCCGGCGATGGCACCGGTGCCGCGCCGCAGCAGGCGGGGGTCGATCTCCAGGGACTCCAGCCGGCCATAGCCAGCCACCACGGCCTCGACCAGCCCGTCGGCGGCGGTGCCGCGCCCGCGCAGCTCGCCCTCGCCGGTTGGCACAGCGGGTGATGACGTCGACTCCGTCAGTGTTGACGGACCGGCGGCCTGGCCCAACAGACGCATTGCCGCTTCCAGCGAACGCCCGACGGCTGTGTGATCTGCACGCTCTGGATCTGCCACCCGCACCGCCCCGGCCGCCGACTCGACACTGATTCGGCCGACCTTACCGATCAGCCGGCCGTTTGACGGACCCGTTTCCCGGTCCCTCCACCTTGGTCACCGATGGCGTGGTGTCCAAGGTGGAGGCCGGTCGGGAATGTCGAGATCAGTTGGCCGGCGCGGGCTCCAGGCCGGGGATCTCCTCGGAGATCCAGATCGGCTGCCAGTTCGACACCTCGTGGAAGCGGCGCAGCTCGAACAGCCCGGCAACCGACCCGCTCCAGGCCCCGTACGGCGGGTTGGCCTCGTCGAAGCCGCTCTGCACGAAGGTCAGCGTGGTGCGTCCACCGGACTCGGCCAGCTCCCAGCTCGTCACGCCGGTCGGCCCCCAGTCGACGGACATCCGGTGGCCGGGCTCCAGGTCGACGACCTTGGCCGCGTAACCGGTCTCGAAGCCGCCCATGGCGTACCGGCCGCCGACCCAGGGCTCGATGCCGATCGGGTAGCCGAACCAGGCGCTGGCCTGCTCGGAGTCGGTCAGCGACTCCCACACCTTGTCGGCGGGGGCGGCGATGACCAGCTCACCGCGCAGGTCGGCGGAGGTGAAGTCGGTGCGGGGCAGCAGTGGCTTGCCCTCCACCTGGGCGGCCAGGTTGGCGATGGACAGCGCCCAGAACGTCTGGAGCACGCCCCGGATGGTGGAGCCGCTCATCGCCTCGGCGAAGTCGAAGTGGCTCTGGATCAGCGTCAGCACTGTGCTGTCGGTGCCCTCGGCTGTCAACTGGAACTCGGTGGTGGTCTCCACCCCGTCGAGCAGCCAGCCGAAGCGCAGCGTGTCGTCGTCGGCGTGCAGCAGCCGCTGATGCGGGGCGTCGCCCTCGGGCGTGTAGCGACCCCAGAACTCGTACCGCTGGGGCAGCTCGACCTCGGCGTGCTCGGCCAGCCAGACACGCAGCTCGGCCGGGTCGGTCAGGGCCTGGCGGACGCGCCCGACGGGCGCGGAGAGACGGGCCTTGACCTTCATCGGCTCACTCATTGTCGTTCCCTTTCGGATAGCAGGCGACGGCCAGCTTGAAGGAATCTCCTTCGCTGCCGCCGTAGCGGGTGAACAGGTCCTGAAGTGCGGTTTGCAGGTCGTGCAGGAACTGCTGGCGCTGCTCGGCCGGCACCCGGATCTCGCCGGAGACCCCGATCGAGGGCAGCTCGGGCGCCGCCCGGTCCAGGCCGGCGATGTCGGCCTGGACCTCCTCCATCAGGTCGAGCAGGTAGCCCAGGCTCAGTTCGTCGCGGGCCCGGCGTAGGCCGATCCGGCCGACGAGCCGCGGGGAGAGCCAGTAGGAGCGGGCGGCGGCCTGGTAGATGCCTTCGGTGATGCCGCGGACCTTGCGTTCGTTTACCAGCTCGACGAGGCCAGCCGCGACGAGTTGCTTGACGTGGTAGTAGACGCGCTGTGGCGTCTGGTCGAGTCGGGCCGCGACCTCGGTGCAGGTGCGTGGCTCGGCAAGTTGCCGCAGCACCTCGACGCGCTGCGGCTTGAGCAGGACTTCGGCCTGCTCGATCTGCTCCAGGTACAGGACATCTCTCATGGCAAAATCAGTTTGTACGTACAAAACTTCTTTGTCAATCGCTTCGCGAGAAGCCGCGCCGACTTTTTCCGACGCGGCTTCAGGCGGCGGTCAGCAGGTGATCAGGGCAACCAGTCCGGTCGCAGCGGGTAGCCGTTCACGCCGTTCGGGCCGTTGTGGGTGGCCAACACCTGGTGCAGCTGGATGCCGTTGCGTTCGAACGCCATCCGCGACCCGGCCATGTAGAGCCCCCACACCCGGGCGGTGCCCGCGCCCACCTCCGAGACGCAGAAGTCCCAGTGCTCGACCAGGTTGCGACACCAGGCGGCCAACGTCAGCGCGTAGTGCTGGCGCAGGTTCTCCTCGTGGTGCACCTCGAACCCGGCGTCGTGCACCTCGCTGATCAACCGGCCCGGACCGGCCAGCTCACCGTCCGGGAAGACGTACCTGTCGATGAAGGCGCCCGAGCGGTGCGGCGCCCGGTTGTCAGCGCGGGTGATGCAGTGGTTGAGCAGTCGCCCGCCCTGCCGCAGCCGACTGCGCAGCGACCCGAAGTAGGCCGGGTAGTTGCGCACCCCGATGTGCTCGGTCAACCCGATCGAGGAGATGGCGTCGAACTGCTCGGCCGGCGCGTCCCGGTAGTCGAGGTATCGCACCTCCGCCAGCTCGGTCAGCCCCTCCCGCTCGATAGCTGCCTGCGCCCACTGCGCCTGCGCCTTCGACAGGGTCACACCGAGAGCCTTGACGCCGTACTCGCGGGCGGCGTGGCGCACCATGCCACCCCAGCCGCACCCGACATCCAGCAGCCGCATCCCCTTCTTCAGGGCCAGCTTGCCGGCGACCAGGTCGTACTTCGCCGCCTGGGCCTGCTCCAGCGTGTCGTCCGGAGACCGGAAAACCGCGCAGGTGTACGTCATCGACGGGCCGAGCACCTTCTCGTAGAAGGCATTGGAGACGTCGTAGTGGTGCGAGATGGCAGTGCTGTCACGCACCCGCGAGTGCCGCAGCCCGTTCATCACCCGCTTCCACCGGGGCTGCGCCTCCTGCGGCGGTGCCGGCGGCGGCATCAGCCGCTCCCAGCCCAGCCCACGGACCAGCGCCAGCCCCTCGGCCAGCGACGGTGGGCGTAACCGCAGCTCGTCCTTGAGCACCCGCAACGCCTCGTACGGGTCGCCCGGGTGCACGCCCTGCAACGCCAGGTCACCACTGACGTACGCCCGGGCCATGCCCAGGTCGCCGGGTGCGGTGAGCAGGTACGACAGCCCGCGCTCGGAATGGATCGCCAGGGTGATGCCGGCGTCGGACGGGCCGACGGCGCTGCCGTCGTACCCGGTGATCCGCACCGGCAACGGCCCCGTGGTGACCGCGCGGATGACATCCGCGACGGTCGGACCCGTGTGCCGGCCCCCCGCCGGCGGGGTGGCGGGGACGCTCGCCGCCCCCTGATCTCTGTCGGTCAGGCTCATGCTCGTGCTACCGCCTTTTCGTACAGTCCCGTCAGCCGGTGGTCCGGGTCGTAGCGGTCTTTCACCGCGCGCCACGTGTCGCCGCCGTAGAGGCGATCGAAGGCGTCCCGGTCGTAGTACGCGTCGGAGTAGAGCGACTTGTGCCCGCCCGACTCCGACACCCTGCGTTCGATCGTGCGGTTGACGTCGCCGTCGGCGGCGCCCGGCGCGATCGGCACGCTCCCCCAGAACCCGATGTTGACGTAGTCCTGCCCGGGCCGCAGCGGATACAGCGGCCAGGACCGCGCCGAACCGGGCCCCGCCGGCTCACGCAGTCGCAACGGACACAGCCACACCGGGTTCATTCCCACAGCGCCGGCGAACCAGCGCAGGAAGTCGGCAGTACGGTCCAGCGGAATCTCCACGTCCTGCACGACCCGCTCCCGGGCCGGTTGCCCGCGCAGCCGGTCGATCCGGGCCGCCACCTGGTGGCGGTGCTCCAACCGGACCAGTCGGTGGTAGAAGTCGCTGCGCCGGTAACGCGCCGGCCAGAGCCTGCGCACGACCGGGTGCTGCGCGCCGAACGCCGACGAGCACCAGAACCAGTCGGTGTCCCAGCGCCACAGGTAGTCGTACGCGGTGAGCACGTCACGGGTGCGCTGGCGCAGCGACCGGTAGTAGATCGCCTGACCGGTGTAGTCGCTGGGCGGGTCGGCCGCGTCGGTGAACGTGGCCAAGACCAGGTACGCCTCGCCGGGGCTGAACATCACCCCGTCCATCGCGTCCACCGGCTCGCCGGCCCAGGACCGGGTGGCGGTCACCTCAGCTATCGCGTCGGTCAGCGCCTCCAGTTGGGTGAACCGGACGTTGCGCAACGCCACGTACCGGCCGACCGGTTGCAGCTCGATGCGCAGTCGGGTGGCGTAGCCGAGGCTGCCCAGCGAGTTGGGGAACGCGGTGAACAGGTCGGCGTGCTCGCCGTCGGGTCGGGCGGTGATGATCTCGCCGGAGCCGGTGAGCACGTCCAACTCCTGGACGGACTCGTGCGGCAGGCCGTTGCGGAACGAGGTCGACTCGATCCCGAGGCCGGTCACCGCGCCGCCCAGCGTGATGGTGCGCAACTGCGGCACCACCAGCGGCATCAGGCCGTGCGGCAGCGTCGCGTCGACCAGGTCCTCGTAGGTGCACATGCCCTGCACGTCGGCCGTACGGCCGGCCGGGTCGACCGACAGCACACCGTTCAGGCCACTCACGTCGAGCCCCGGGGTCCGGGGAGCGGACCGGGGACGGAACAGGTTGGAGGTGCGTTTGGCCAGCCGGACAGGCTCGCCAGTGGGCACCGCGGCGTACGACCGCCGCAGCGTGTCCACCGCTTGATCATGGTCAATCGGTTGATCCACACGCTCAGCGCGCATGTGATCACCTTACGCTCGCCGTTTGGAAACCGTGGGATGTCGGCGGTGGCAGTTTCCCGTCCGGTGGCAGGCCCGACGGATACCGTGGCGGGCATGCCATCGCCAGCGATCATCGCCCTGGACGACGCCAAACTGCCGTATCGGCTGGTCAGCCACGGTGCGGTCGGCAGTCTCGCGGAGGCGGCCGCCGTCCGCGGTGTGGCCGTCCCCGACGTGGTCAAGACGATAGTGGTTCGCCGTGGTGAAGACGATCACCTGTTCGTACTCACCCCCGGCGACCGGGTCATCTCCTGGCCCAAGCTGCGTACCCTGCTCGGGGTGCACCGGCTCTCCATGCCGGACGCGGCGGGCGCTTTGGCCGCCACCGGCTACGAACGCGGCACCATCACGCCGTTCGGCGCGAGCACTGCCTGGCCGGTGGTCGCCGACGAGCGACTGCGCGGGCGGGAGATCACCCTGGGTGCGGGCGAGCGCGGTCTCGCCATCGCGATCGCCGCCGACGCCGCGATCGCCGCCCTCGACGCCACGGTGGCCGACGTCACCGACCCGCAGCCCACCCGCTGAGCCTCGCCGACCCCCGCACCGCCGGGCTGGCTCCGGCGCGACGTCGTGGGTGAGGATGGCGCGTATGTCCGCGCCCGAGGAACGTCCCGACCCCGCCGGCACCGTCTACGGCGGTCACCGGGCACCGCGCTCCGGGCCGCTGGCCGATCCGCTGCTGCGGGTCGCGGTGGCGGTCGGGGCCGTCGGCGCACTCCTGGGGGTCGTCTTCGCCACCGGGCTGCTCGACGGTGACGACGAGCCGTCGGTACCGGCGTCGGTCGGTACGCAGTCCAGCGCGGCGCAGCCCAGCGAGCCGGCCGGAGAGCCGAGCCCGACCGCACCGGCAGAGCCGTCACCGACCCCGTCGGCCAGCACGCCGGCCGCCCCGCCCACCGGGCCCCGGGTGCTGCGCGCCGCCTCGGGCCTCTGCCTGGGGCTCAACGGTGACGGCAAGGAGGCCGAGGCCGAATTGGCAGTGTGCACCGGCGCCCCGGAGCAGCAGTGGGTGATCAGCCCGGCCGGCACGGGCGTGCTGACGTTGACCAATGCCGCGTACGGGCAGTGCCTCGACGTCGAGGGTGGCAGTGGGGACGACGGCGCGCGGCTGCTCCAGTTCCCCTGCCACGGTGGGGCCAACCAGCAGTGGCGGTTCGGCGGCACCGGCACCAGCGCGGTGCTGCTGATCGCCGCGCACAGCAACAAGTGCGCGCAGGCCGACGACGACGCCGTCGAGGCCGGCGACGACATCCGGCAGCGACAGTGCGACGGCAGGCCGGCCCAGCAGTGGACGGTGAGCTGACCGGCCGACGCGTCGCGGTTCAGCCCCGGAAGCTCCACGCCCTGGGCGCGGTCGCGGCGACCAGCACGGCCTCCGGCACCGGACGGGCCGGTCGGCGGCGCAGCAGCAACGAGAGCCCGGCGGCACCGATCGACAGTGCGCCCGCCACGTACCAGGCCATCGCGTAGTCGCCAAGCCGATCCCGGACCAGGCCCGCGCCGGTCGCGGCGATCGCCGCGCCGAGCTGGTGCGCGGCGAACACCCAGCCGAACACCACAGCTCCGGCGCCACCGAAGTACTCCCGGCACAGCGCCACCGTCGGCGGCACGGTGGCCACCCAGTCCAGGCCGTAGAAGACGATGAACACCAGCATGCTCGGCTCGGCGGTGCCGGAGAAGAGGCTCGGCAGCACCAGCAGGGACAACCCGCGCAGCGCGTAGTACATGCCGAGCAGCAACCGGCTGTCCACCCGGTCGGTGAGCCAGCCGGAGGCGATAGTGCCGACGATGTCGAAGAGCCCCACCAGGGCGAGCAACCCGGCCGCTGTGGTCTGGGCCATCCCGTGGTCGTGCGCGGCCGGCACGAAGTGCGTACCGACCAGGCCGTTCGTGGTCGCCCCGCAGATCGCGAAGCCTCCGGCCAGCAGCCAGAACGGTCGGGTCCGGGCCGCTGCGGCCAGCGCGCCGAGCGCCCTGGTCGCCGCGCCGCCGGTCGCCGGCGGCGCCGCGACGACCTCGGTCGCCCCGTAGGCGGGCAGGCCGAGATCCGCCGGGTGTTCGCGCAGCAACCACACCACCAGGGGTACGACCGCCAGCGCCGCCGCGGCCACCACGAGTGCGGCGCTACGCCAGCCGTGGTCGCGTACCAGGATGGCGATCAGTGGCAGGAACACCAGTTGCCCGGCCGCCCCGCCGGCGGTCAACACTCCGGTGACCAGGCCCCGTCGGTGCACGAACCAACGGCCGGTGACAGTGGCCACGAACGCCAGCGCCATCGAGCCGGTGCCCAGCCCCACCAGCACACCCCAGCAGAGCAGGAGCTGCCAGCTGGCGGTCATGAAGACCGTCAAACCGCTGCCCGCGGCGACCAGCAGAAGCGCCACCGAGACCACCCGGCGGATGCCGAACCGGTCCATCAGGGCGGCCGCGAACGGCGCGGTGAGCCCGTAGAGCAGCAGGTTGACCGATACGGCCGCGGAGATCGTGGCCAGGGGCCAGCCGAACTCCTCGTGCAGCGGGTGCAGCAGCACCGACGGCGCGGCGCGGAAGCCGGCCGCGCCGACCAGCGCCACGAAGGCGACGGCGGCGACCAGCCAGGCGGGATGCAGACGGCGGTTCTTGGTCACGGAACAAGTCTGAGCCGGGCCACCTACCTCGACGAGTGGCCGGAAAGCCATCATGCGCAATAATCGGGCCATGAGCGCTGGCCCGCACCGGATCGCCGTACTCGCCCTGCACCAGGTGGTTGGCCTGGACCTCGGCACCCCGTCCCAGGTCTTCAGCACGGCCCGGGCCGCCGACGGCACACCCTTCTACGACGTCCGGGTGTGCACTCCGGGCGGACGGCCGGTGCGCAGCACCGCCGGCTTTCAGGTGGTCCCCGACCACGGGCTGGAGCTGCTCGACACAGCGGAAACGGTGATCGTCCCGGGCATCCACGACGGCACCGCGTTGACAGCCGGCACCGTCGAGCCGGAGGTGACCGAGGCGCTGGGCGCGGCCTACGAGAGGGGCGCCCGGATCATGTCGATCTGCACCGGAGCGTTCGTGCTCGCCGCCGCCGGGCTCCTCGACGGGCGGCGGGCGACCACCCACTGGGCGTACGCCGAGCGGTTCCGCCGCCTGCACGACCGGGTGGACCTTGATCCGGGCGTGCTCTTCATCGCCGACGACCGGGTGCTCACCTCGGCCGGAGTCGCCGCCGGCATCGACCTCTGCCTGCACGTCATCCGCCTCGACCACGGCAGCGAGGTGGCCAACCGGGCGGCCCGCCGCTGCGTGATGCCACCGTGGCGCGACGGCGGTCAGGCGCAGTACATCGAGCAGCCGGTGCCGAAGGCGACCGACACCAGCACGGCTGGCGCCCGGGAGTGGGCGCGGCAGCGGCTGCACGAGCCGATCGCGCTGCGCGACCTGGCCGAGCAGGCACGGATGAGCGTGCGCACCTTCACCCGACGCTTCCGGTCGGAGACCGGCCTGAGCCCGGCGCAGTGGCTGCTGCAACAGCGCACCGACCACGCGAGACTGCTGCTGGAGACGACCGACCTCACAGTCGACCAGATCGCCCACCGCTGCGGGTTCGGCACCACCGCCGCCCTACGCCAGCAACTCCACCAACGCATCGGCGTGGCCCCGTCCACCTACCGCCGCACCTTCCACCCCCGCCCAGCCCTAACCCAAACCTGACCCCGCCCCGACCCCGAGCCCGCCCCCGCCCCCGCCCCCGCCCCCGCCCCCGCGATCTTGCATTTACTGTTGTTTACTTGCCCTCTTATGCCACTTTTGTCGGCGGAGGGATTGGGGTGGGGTGGGCGGCACTAGTGCGAGCGTGATGTCTGTGGGTCATCGTGATGACTCACAGACATCACGCTCAATTGGGCAAGACCTGCGACGCCGACCGGCCGATCGGCGTCGCTCAGGACCGGAGCTCGTGCAGTTGGGCCTGGTGCTTGGGCAGGTGCACCCGGGTGTGCAGGTCCAGGGTGCGGGACCAGGGCAGTGGCTCGTCGACGACGAGGTCGAAGCCCTCGCGCAGGTGCGTCTCGACCGGGGTCTCCGCTGCCAGGCCGAGCTGGTCGACCAGCCCGCACAGCCTGTCGCTGGTGCCGTGCAGCAGCGCGGTCAGGCCACGCAGACCACAGTGCTCGGCGGCGAGCGCGTCGAGCTGCGGGCGGTGCATGTCCTCCGCCAACTCGTAGTAGGCGAACGGCGACCCGGCCAGCAACGCCTCGGTGGCCTGAATCATCAGCTCGTCGTTGGCGACCAGATGCGCGACGATCTGCTCGGCACTGAGCTGCCCCTCCGGAGCCGGACCGAACCCGCCAGCGTCGACCTCAGCGAACAGGGCACCGTAAGCCCGCCGCAATCCCCCGCTCTCCATCCCCCCAGTCAACCCGCCGCGGCGGGAGTTAGCGGCGCGATTGGCGGGAGCGGAGGTAGTCGCTGACCACGTACTCGCCCAGGTCGTCGGTGTCCGGGGTGAACATGCGGCCCCGGCTGCGACGGGCCACCGCGTCGACGAAGCGCCGCAAACCCGGGTCGTCGCCGAGCATGAACAGGTTGAGCGTGGCGCCGTAGCGGCTCAACCGGTCCACCTCGCGGACCGTCGCCTCGATCGTCTCCGGCAGCGGCGGCCAGTGGAACAGCGCCTCCCCGTCGTCCGGGTCCAGGTGCGCGGTCGGCTCGCCGTCGGTGACCACCAGCACGATCGGCTCGGCGTCCGGATGCCGGCGCAGGTGCCGGCCCGCCAACCGCAGCGCGTGCTGGAGGTTGGTGCCCTGCTCCATGTCCGGCTCCACTGCCGCCAACTCCTGCTGGGTGAGCGTCATCGCCTCCCGGCCGAAGCCCACGATCTGCAGGGCGTCCTGCGGGAAACGTGTCTCCATCAGGTGTGCCAGCGCCAGCGCCGTCTGCTTCATCGGCCCCCAACGACCCTGAGAGATCATCGAGTACGACAGGTCGACGCAGAGCACCACAGCGGCCGAAGCACGCCTCTCGGTCTCCACCACCTCGAAGTCGTCCACAGAGAGCTGCACCGGGACCGTCGGCCCGGCGCGACTGACCGCCCGAGTCAACGTCCGGACCACGTCCAACGGTTGCTCATCGCCGTACTGCCAGGGCCTGGACGCGCCGCTGACCTCGCCCGCCGCACCGGCCGAGCGCAGGTCGTGCTGGCCGCGCGGTCCGGCGGTCAGCTCCGCGAAGACCTGCCGCAGCGCGGTCCCGCCGAGCCGGCGCAGCGCCTTCGGGCTCAGTGTGAGCCCCTCCGCGTCCCGGCTCACCCAACCCTGGCGGCGCAGTTCCCGCTCCAGATCGCGCAGCCGGCGAACGTCGTCGGCAGCGTCCCGGCCCAGCGTGCGCGCCACCGCGTCGACGTCCACGTCGTCGAGGGTCGCCCCCGGGTGTTCCTGGTCGAGCTGGTCCAGCAGGTCGTCCAGGTCACCGATCTCACCCAGCGCGCCGGCCGCGTCGGCGTAATCCAACGGCTGGTCGCCGCGGACCCGCTCACCCCGACCCCAGCGCAGATCGGGTCGCAGCGCCCGCAGGTTCGCGTCGAGCGCTGACAACTCCCCCGCGAGGCGGTCGCCGAGCGACTGCTGCATGAGGCCGGCCAGCTCGGCGCGCTGCCGCTCGGAGAGCGAGTTCATCAGCCGCTCACCGGCCGCCGCCCGGCGGGCCAGCACGTCGATCAACTCGTCGACGTTCTCCGGCTTCTCCGGGAAGAAGTCGCCGTGTCGGCGCATGAACTCGGCGAACGCGTCGGTGGTGTCCTCCGCGCGACCGTGCCGGGCGAGCAGGTCGTTCAGGTCGCCCATCATCTCGGCGAGCCGCTGCTGGGCGGCCGGGTCGGCGGAGGCGCGCACCGCGTCGCGCAGCCCGGCGAAGCGCTGGCCGAGCACGTCGTCGCGGAGCTGGTCGAGGATCTGCTGGTACGAGCGGCGCGCGTCGTCGCTGGCCCACTGGTAGCCGGACAGCTCCTCCACCGCCCGCGCGGTCGATCGGGGCAGATTGTCCAGCACCGCCTCGGCGAACCGCGCGGCGTCGTCGTCGCGACCCCGCAGCTCGTCCCGCTCGGCGGCGAGAGCCTGGTCGAGGAGAGCCTGGGCGCGGGTCACCGCCCCGTCCAGATCGCCCCTGCGCAACGCCTCCCGGCGCAGCCGCCGAGCCCGGGCGGCCAGGTCGTCCAGGCCACCCCTACCCTGCGGGCCACGGCGCAGCAGGTCACGCAGCGCCTCCCGCAGGCTGCCGCCGGCCAGCACCTCGGCACCGACCGCGTCCACCGCCTCGCGCACGTCGTACGGGGGTGCGAGCGGGTCGGGCCCGCCGTTCCACTGCCCGTAACGGAACCGGTTGCCGGCCATGGTCAGCCCCGGCCGCCGTAGACGGTGCGCCCCGAGTCGGTGACGTCCTTGCCGAGCCGGCGGGTCAGGTGCAGCCCCTCCAGCACGAACTCGACGGCCGCAGCAGCCTCCTCGGAGGTGGGAGCGTCGCCCAGGTCGAGCCGGTCCAGAACCTTCGCCAACCCGGGTACGGTGCCGACCTGGCGCAGCAGCTCGGCGGCGCTGACCAACTCGCCGGTCTCGATCGCGGCGCCGTCCTCGACCAGTGCGGTGAACCCGGACAGGTCCAGCCCGGCCAGGTGGGCCCGGAACGTCTCGGCGGTCGCGGTACGCAGCAGGTGCGCCAGGATCTCGATCTCCCGGCCCTCCTCGCCGCTCTCGAACTCGACCTTGCCGCGCAGCGTGCTGGTCACCGACACCGCGTCACCGACGCGGGCAACGGCGGCCTCGGGGCGTCCGTCCGGGGTGTCGGAGGCGGCGAGCAGACCGGCACGACGCAGCGCGGCACCGGCGACCGTCTCGGCGGCGGCGATGGCGAATCGAGCGGAGACACCGGAGCGCGGGTCCACCGACGGCGACTCCCGCACGGCGCGGGCGAAACGGGCCAGCACCTCCAGCACGTGCTCCGGCACCTCGGCGACCAGGTCGGCCTCCTGGCGGATCAGCGCCAGCTCCAACTCCAGGTCGACCGGGTAGTGGGTGCGGATCTCCGCGCCGAACCGGTCCTTGAGGGGGGTGATGATCCGGCCCCGGTTGGTGTAGTCCTCCGGGTTGGCGCTGGCCACCAGGAGCAGGTCCAGTGGCAGACGCAGCTGGTAGCCGCGAACCTGGATGTCCCGCTCCTCCAGAACGTTGAGCAGCGCCACTTGGATCCGCTCGGCCAGGTCGGGCAGCTCGTTGACGGCGAAGATGCCCCGGTTGGTGCGCGGCACCAACCCGAAGTGGATGGTCTCCGGGTCGCCGAGGGTGCGGCCCTGGGCGATGCGGATCGGGTCGACGTCACCGATCAGGTCCCCGACGCTGGTGTCCGGGGTGGCCAACTTCTCCCCGTACCGCATCGAGCGGTGCAGCCAGCCGATCGGCAGATCGTCGCCGGCCTCGGCGACCTGGGCGCGGGACGCCGGGGTGAGCGGGTGCAGCGGGTGCTCGTTGAGCACCGAGCCGGGCAGAACAGGGGTCCACTCGTCGAGCAACGCGCCCAGCGAGCGGATCAGCCGGGTCTTGCCCTGGCCGCGCTCGCCGAGCAGCACCATGTCGTGCCCGGCGAGCACTGCCCGCTCGACCTCGGGCAGCACCGTGTCGTCGTAGCCGACGATGCCGGGGAAACGGGTCTCGCCGGAGCGCATCCGGGCGAGGAGGTTGTCGCGGAGTTCCTGCTTGACGGTGCGGTACTGGTGACCGGCCGCCCGTAGCGCGCCGAGCGTGCCGGGCAGGTCGGCCGGTGGAACCGGGATTACCGAGGTAGGCGCAGTCACCCGACCCACGCTAGCTCACATCCGCAGGGGTGCCCCGGGCATCAGGGAGCACCCCCACTCCCGCTCAACCCCGGTCGCAACGCCGGCAGGTCCCGCGGCGGCGCAGGTGGTACGCGTAGGTGGCCGCGCCGAGCGCAACGCCCCACACCGGCCAGAGCAGCATCGGCGCCCCGGTAATGCTGAGTCCGCCGGTGAGTTCCCAGAACTTCGGGTTGCTGAGCAGCCCCAGCGAGGCCGCGGTAACGGAGATAGCGACCACTGTGGCGGGCACCACAGCCAGCTTCACCGGCACCCGCCGGCCCGCGAGCCCGAGCATCCAGCGTGGGAACCGCTCGCCCCAGCGCTGCACCAGGCCGAGGGTGAGGATCGCGCCGACGGTGGCGAACGCGGCCAACCCGAACCCGGCCCAGACCAGCCCGGTGTCCTGCATCTCGGTCAGGAACTCGCGGGAGATGCCGAGCGGGATACCGGCCGCCCAGGCGAACCGGGTCAGCGCGTACGTGAACGGGATGACGGCGGCGATGCCGGCGGCCCACCGGCCCCAGCGGATGGCGGCGGTCGGGGTGGTCCACCCTCGGTCGGTGTGGTTGCGGCCGCAGCCCACGCAAGCCGCGGCGGTACGGCGCTGCCAGGCGAGCACCGCACCGGCCAGCAGCAGCCCGCCGGCCAGCGCCGCGAACCGGCCGAACAGCGCCCAGTTGAAGATGTCGGCGTAGTCGACCGGCGGCCACCCGAACGGCGCACCGACGATCAGTATCGGCAGGTAGCCGAGGACGACCAGCACCCGGACGTCCGGCACGACCAGGACGAGCACGAACGCGACCGCCCAGCCGTAGCCGGCGAGCAGCGCCCGCAGCGGGCCGGGTGGGCGCGCCGCCGGGCGGCTCATGGCCAGGGCAGCCACGGCTGCGGTGAGCAGTACGCCGGCGAAGAGCGGGGTGGCCACCTCCACCGGCACGAGGCGCAGCAGGCTGACGTCGCCGCCGTGAGGGTCGTTCGGACCGAACGGGTAGCCGGCGCCGCTGAGCGTGCCGACCAGGGCGAGGACGCCCCACAGGCCGAGCCAACCGGCGGCCAGTGGGGCGAGCCGGTCCGGCCAGCGGGAGTCGGTACGAGATGGGGAAGCAGTGATCGTTGTCATGCTCTCAGCCTCGACGGACAGCCGCCGGATTCCCTCCCGGCAAGCGGTGAACCCGCTCCCCCGGTGGAGGGACAGATCAGCCGGACGGGGTGACGAAGCCGGACTCGTAGGCGGCGATGACTGCCTGCGTACGGTCGCGGACGCCCAGCTTGGCCAGCACGTTGCCGACGTGCGTCTTGACCGTCTCCACCCCCACCACCAGGTGCGCGGCGATCTCCGGGTTGGACCGGCCGGTGGTCATCAACCGCAGCACCTCGGCCTCGCGTTCGGTGAGCCGGGCGGCGGTCAACCGGTCGCCGCCCGCCGGCCCGTACGCCCCGACGAGTTGGCGGATCGCGGCCGGGAAGAGCAGTGACTCGCCGGCAGCGACGACCCGGACCGCCTCCACCACCTCGGCGGGCCGGGCCCGTTTGAGCAGGAAACCCGAGGCGCCGGCGCGTAGCGCCTCGTAGACGTACTCGTCGTTGGCGAAGGTGGTGACCACAAGCACCCGGGGTGGGTCGGCGGAGGTGGCCAGCAGGTGCCGGGTGGCCTGGATGCCGTCGATGCCGGGCATCCGCACGTCCATCAGCACCACGTCGGGCCGGTGCCGGGCGACCAGCGGCGGCACCTCGGCGCCGTCGGCGGCCTCGGCGAGCACGTGCAGGTCGGGTTGGGCGTCGATGATGGCCCGCAGCCCTACCCGGATCAGCTCGTCGTCGTCGACGATCAGCACTCCGGTGGTCATGTCGTCTCCTCGTACGGCAGGCGGGCCCGGATCAGCCACCGGTCGCCGTCCGGGCCCACAGTGAGCCGGCCGCCGAGCAGCAGCACCCGCTCCCGCATACCGTCCAGGCCTCGACCGCCCCGCCCCCGCTGGGCTCGGTCGGGGTGGCGCACCGCGTTGACCAGCTCCAACTCCAGCGCGTCGCTGTGCAGGTCCAGGCGTACCGTCACCGGCCCGTGGCCGTGCCGGGCCGCGTTCGTCAGTCCTTCCTGGACGATCCGGTAGCCCTCCCGGGAGACCACAGCGGGCACCCGGGCCGGGTCGCCGGCGCGTTGCGCGTGCACGGCAAGGCCGGCCGCGCGGGCGTCGGTGACCAACCGGTCCAGGTCGGCGAGGGTACGCTGCGGCGCCACCACGGGCCTGTCGCGTCCGTTCTCCCGGAGCAGCCCGAGTACGTGGTCGAGGTCGTCCATCGCGGTCCGTCCGACGTCCTCGATGGCGGTGAGCGCCCGCCGGACGAACTCGGGGTCGGTGTCGAGGACCTCGCGGGCGGCTCCGGCCTGGAGGGTGGCCACTGTCAGCGCGTGACCGACCGAGTCGTGCAGCTCCCGGGCCAGCCGGTTGCGTTCGGCGAGCCGGGCGGCCCGTGCTTCGAGGGCGGCGATCCGTTCCGCCTGAGCCGGGCCGAGCAGCACCGGTGCCATGGATCCGGCGAGCGCGCCGAGCCCGGCGACGGCGTAGCCGAGGCCGACCAGCAGGAGCACCCCGGTCACTGTCAGCCAGCCGCTGTCCTGCCCGTCCAGTGGCCCGAACTGTTCCCTGCTGGTCAGCTCGGTGCCGATGCCGAACTGTTGGGCGATGAACGCCAGCGCCATCGGCAGGGCGCTGAACAGCGCGATCATCACCACGGCGCCGACGATGAGGTGGGTGGCGATCCAGAGCGCGCTGCGCAGTCGGGTCTCCCGGTCGCCGTGGTGTCCGGGCGCGGGTTCGGGCAGGTCGACGCCGAGCAGGGCCCGCACGGCGGCGATCTCCAAGGCCCGGCTGCCGTCCACAAGCAACGGGACGACGGCGATCAGTACGGCGATGACCAGCAGGACGTAGACCAGTGGGCGCGGGATCTCCGAGTCGGCGAGCAGTTGGGCGAAGGTCACCGCGAGCAGCCCGTACGGCAGGGCCAGCACGCCGCCGAGCAGCAGGAACACGCCGCGTCGCCAGGTGGTGCCGGCGACCAGCGGGGCCAGCGCCGCTCGGAGGGTCACCTCGTCATTCTGCTGCCCGCAGGGGTCCCGCCGACTCCCCCGTGCCGGGGAGATCTCAGCGGTGGTCGGCGACGTACTGCTGCGGGTCCTTGTCGCGGAACGGCAGGTTGCGGCCGTTCTTGTGCTCGCCGTAGAAGGTGAGCCAGCGTTGGCCCAGCTCGGCGCGGAGTTCGGTGCTGGCGTGCCGGCGGAAGTCGGGCAGCGCCTCGTCCTCCTCCTCGGCCAGGTGTTCGCTGTTCTCCCGGCGGGCGGTGCCGACCGCCTCCCACCACTGATCCGAGCCGACCGGGTGCAGCTTCGCCTCGGCGACGGCGTCGCGGATCTTGTTGTGGTCACCGATCGCGTCGGCGGTCTCGTCCTCGCCGTCGTCGCCGTGCTTGACCAGGTGCGGGTAGAGGATCGCCTCCTCCGCCTCGGCGTGGATGTCCAGGTGCAGGGCGAGGGCGTCCCAGATGGCGAGCATCTCCTGCTCGTCGCGGGCGTCGTCGAGGCGGGCGAAGCCACGCCGGAAGGCGGCGTGGTCGTCCAGGATCAGCGCGGTGATGTCGTCCACTGTGCTCACTTTCCGGTTGGTCTGCCGAACCGGGCACGCAGCATCGCCGGCATCGCGGCGAGTCCGGTGATCGGGCGGAAGCGTTTCGCGGCCTCGGCCAGCGCCGTGTACTCGTCGTCGGCGAGGTCGATGTCGGCGGCGGCGGCGTTGCGTTCCATCTGCTCGACCCCGGACGCCCCGGGGATGGCGAGCACGTTCGGGTGGCGCAGCAGGTAGGCCAGCGCGATCTGACTGGGGGTGGCGTCGTGGGCGTCGGCGACCTGGCGCACTGTGTCGATCAGGGCCGCGCCGCGCTCCAGGTTCTCCGGAAGGAAGTACGGGTTGGCGCGCCGGACCGCGCCGGTCGGCGGGTTCTTGGCGTCGTATCGGCCGGAGAGGAAGCCCTGCGCCAGCGGGCTGTACGCGATTACCACCCGACCGGCCTGCCGCGCGTACGGCAGCAGGTCCTGCTCGGGTGCGCGGTCCAGCATGCTGTAGCGGACCTGGTTGCTGAGCACCCGCCGGCCGAGTGCCGCTTCGGCGACCTGCCAGCGGCGCAGCCCGTAGTTGCTCACGCCGACCTCGCCGACCAGCCCGACGTCCTGCAGGGTCCGCATGCCGCGCATCGTGGTGTGGTCGGCGACAAGCGGGTTGGGCTGGTGCACCTGGTAGAGGTCGATGCTGGTGACGCCGAGCCGGGCCGCCGAGGCGACCGCCCGCTGCTGCACCACTGCGGCCACCGGCAGCACCGGCAGGATCTTGCTGGCGATGACGACCTTCGGCCGGTCGTCGCCGAGGGCCGCGCCGAGGATGCGTTCGCTGCGCCCGAAGCCGTAGATCTCCGCGCTGTCGAAGACCGTCACGCCCAGCTCGACGGCCCGCCGGACGATCTGCGCCGCCTGCCGCTCGAAGTCCGGGCCGTACCCCCATTCCCGGGAGCCGAACTGCCACGTGCCCAAGCCGATCTTGGACAGCGGTTTGGGGGTGTCGAGCGCAATGAAACGCATGGCATCGAAACTACCCCGATGTCCCGGTTTCCACGCCCGATCCGCGCCACGCTGGGCCGGAGCTAGGCTCATGATCGTGACTTACCTCGCTGCGGATGACCGCTACGACACCATGACCTACCGGCGCAGCGGACGCAGTGGCCTGCGGCTGCCTGCCGTCTCGCTCGGTCTGTGGCACAACTTCGGTCCGGACCGCCCGTTCGAACGGCAGCGCGACATCGTCCGCCGCGCCTTCGACCTGGGTGTCACCCACTTCGACCTGGCCAACAACTACGGCCCGCCGCCCGGTTCGGCGGAGGAGAACTTCGGCCGGATGCTCGCCACCGACCTGAAGCCGTACCGGGACGAGTTGGTCATCTCCAGCAAGGCCGGGTACCTGATGTGGCCCGGCCCGTACGGCGAGTGGGGCTCGCGCAAGAACCTGATCTCGTCGCTGGACCAGTCGTTGGGCCGGATGGGCTTGGACTACGTCGACATCTTCTACTCGCACCGGTTCGACCCGGACACCCCACTCGAGGAGACGATGGGGGCGCTCGACGCCATCGTCCGCTCCGGCAAGGCGCTCTACGTCGGCATCTCGAACTACAACTCGGAGCAGACCACGCGGGCCGCCGCGATCCTGCGCGAGCTGGGTACACCGCTGCTGATCAACCAGCCGTCGTACTCGATGCTCAACCGCTGGACCGAGTCCGACGACCTGCTCGACACGCTGGAGCAGGTGGGTGCGGGCTGCATCGCGTACAGCCCGTTGGCCCAGGGCCTGCTGACCGACCGTTACCTGGGCGGCATCCCGGCCGACTCGCGGGTTCGCACCAGCGTCTTCCTCAACGAGAGCGACCTCAGCGAGGAGAAGATGGCCACCATCCGTGGTCTCGGCGCGGTCGCCGACCGGCGCGGCCAGTCCCTCGCCCAGCTCGCGTTGGCCTGGGCGCTGCGTGACCCGCGGATGACCAGCCTGATCATCGGGGCGAGCAGCGTCGAGCAGTTGGAGACGAACATCGCCGCGCTGGACAACCTCGACTTCACTGCCGACGAGTTGGCCGAGATCGAGCGCCACCTGGGCTGAACGCCGCCGGGTCCCGGGCGGGTCGGATCACCAGATCCGGCGTCGCCCGGCCCGGTGGTTGCGCACCTCGCATTGCCGGCCCACAGGTGCGGCGGCGCTTCGGCGTCGCCGTCCGGCACCGATCAGCAGCAGCGCCAGGAGCAGCACGGCGGCGGCACCGGCCAGCACCGGCCACCGACCGCCGAGGTTGGTCACCGACGCCACCGGCACGCCCGGGTCGACCGCCGCCGCCACCGCCGTCTCGGTGGCGGCCGGCCCACTCGCCGCGGTACGCGGCGCGCTCGTCGTCGCGGCGACCTTCGCCGGGGTGGCGGTGGCCGTGGCACCGGTGGCCTTGGCGCTGCGGAACACCACGTCCGAGCAGGAGTAGTAGGTGTCCGGCGTGTTGGAGTTCTGCCAGATCGTGTAGATCAGGTGTCGGCCGCTGCGGCCCGCCGGCAACCGGCCCGCCAACTGGTACGCCCCGGCCCGCACCGGCGGGTCGGTCAGCGTCAGAAACGGGCGCGATTCCAGATTCGCCCAGGTCAGCTTCTTGCGGGGGTCGTAGTCGGGCGTGGTGACGTAGAGCCGGAAGGTGCCCCGGTGCTCGATGGTGGTCCGGTACCGGAAGGTGAACGTCGCGCCGGTGGTCAACGTGGTGCTGGGCCAGTCGGTGCGGGGAAGGTCGAGTCCCCGGTACGCGGACAGTCCGCCGCTGCACAGCTCACCATCCGGGATCCGTTCCCGATCTCGCCCGTTGACAGTGGAAACGCGCACGTTGTCCCATTCGCGGACCGCCGCGCCGGCCTTGACCGCCGCCCGGCAGGCGCTGGTGGCCGCGTACCGGCCCTCGGGGCCGCAGGCCGCTGCCCGGCTGATCGGGTCGGTTGGGGCACCGTGGGCGGCTGCGGGTGTGGCGGCCAGGGGCACTGTCGCGGCAGCGACCAGCACCGTGGCGAGGAGCCGGCGTACGGGCATGAGGGTGACCTCCGCCCAGTGGTACGGCTGTGGGATGCCAAAGGTTCGACGCTGACCGGCCGGGAATCCTGCGGGTGGGTGTGGCGTTTCGATACTCGGAACCGCTAGCACCGAGGAGGCAGAGATGAAGGTACGTAGCTCGTTGCGTGCACTGAAGCAGAAGCCGGGTTCGGTGGTGGTCCGCCGTCGCGGCCGGGTGGTCGTGGTGAACCGCGCCAACCCGCAGTGGAAGAGCCGTCAGGGCTGATCTAGCCCTTAGCGGACATCTAGTCGCGAACGCCCTGACCGGGTCATCCGGTCGGGGCGTTTTGCGTGCTCGGGTGTGACCAACCGGCCTGGGACAATTTTCGAGAGCGATTTTTTTGACCCGGGCCCGCAGGTTGCGCGGGCTTGGTGGCCGTCGCTCAATCACGCCCGTTCATTGTTGCCGCAACGGCTCGATGGACCGCTTGGGCAATTGTCGGGTCGGAGAATCTGGCTCTCGCGACGCGCTCGGCGCGGCGCAGTTCCGAGCCGAGCCGGAGTGGATGCGTCGATTGCAGGATATCGCGTATCCATCGCTCAAGATCCGCTTCGTCCACCGGAGGGCTCCCGGACCGCGCGGCACCCCCGGTCGAAGATAGACGCCAACTGGCCTCATTGCCACTCATTAATCCCCCATGCACGTCACAGCCATGCTGAGCTGCTGATATGCCGCCCTGGGCGCCATCGGTGGCGATCGGGCTCAACCCCAACCCTGACAGCCGACAGCGCTAAGTTACCAACTCGTAACGCGCGAATTTCAGATGGCGGAAATTCCATATCCCATTATGCCCATAGGCATTGCGGTATCTTGAAGAGGGCTTCCAGCAACCCCTTCCTGGTCCGACGCCGCCCACGAAGCGCATCGAGGAACGACACTCCCCTATCCACGTATCAAGGGCACCCGATCGATGGTCGGCAATGACCTAGGGGTTGACTTGGCGGCGGAACATCGATAGGACTTTTAAGTCGCCGAAAATGGGGGGAAGCAGCTATGCGTATTACGTGCGGAGTAAAGCTCACACAGAGCGGGGGCGTTGCTCTGTTCCAGGACGACGTGTTGGAGTTCAACGTCGAGGCGCAGAAGCTGGAGAACAACCGTCGATACAGCGACGTGGACGATCTCACGTTGATCGCCCGGATCCTGGGCGACTTCGGGTACAAGGTCTCCGACGTCGACCAGTGGGCACTGGACGGCTGGGACGGTGCCGTCCACGGGCAGGCCCACCGGCTCAACAACGGCAGTCCGGTCGACGTCGGCCTGGCGCCCTACCGGGAGACCGAGCGGGTGCCGAATCCGGCACAGCCGGGCCACAGTGGCGAGTTGCCCATCGGCGACGCCACAGTGCCGTACGTCAGCCACGTGCACGTGGCGAGCCACCTCGCCGCCGCGTACAGCACGAGCCCCTTCGCCCGACGGGGCGAGCCGAGCCTCGTCCTGGTCTGGGACGGCGGTTGCTTCCCCCGGCTCTACGCGGTGGACAAGGACGGCCACGTCGAGCCCGGCGGCGAGGTCTTCCCGCTGATCGGGCACTTCTACTCGATGGCCTCGCAGCACTTCGGGCCGTACAGCCGCGACAAGCTGTCCCGCAACGTAGACGACCTCTCGGTGGCCGGGAAGCTGATGGCCTACATCGCCTTCGGCACCGCCCGGGAGCCGATCAAGCAGGTCCTCGGGGAGTTGTTCCACGAGCACTTCGAGGCCAACAGCCCGGCCGTCCGCAAGTACCGCGAGGAGATCATCGGCTGCGGTAGCACCGGCGAGCCCTCCCACGCCTACGTCCACGCCTATCTGGAGGACGTCCGTCGGCGCACCGACCAACTGGGCGTCTCCGACGATGACGTGCTCGCCAGCGTGCACGAGTTCATCGAGGAGCTGCTCGTCGAGCGACTGGTGGCCAAGGCCGAGTCCTGGAAGGGCGACGGTCCCTGGAACCTCTGCTTCGCCGGCGGCTGCGCCCTGAACATCAAATGGAACAGCGCCATGCGGGCACACCGGGCCATCCGCGAGATGTGGGTGCCGCCCTTCCCGGACGACTCGGGTTCGGCCGTCGGCACCGGCGCCATCCTGGTCAGCGGAGAGCAACGGCTGGCGCCGATCTCGTGGAACGTCTTCGCCGGCCCGGACCTCGTGCACAACTCGCACGTTCCGGCGGGCTGGACGGTGGCGCCGTGCCGACCTGAGGAGCTGGCCCGGCTGCTGCACCGCACCGGTAAGCCGGTGGTGGTCCTGCACGGCCGCGCCGAGCTGGGCCCTCGCGCACTAGGGGCGCGCAGCATCCTCGCCCCGGCCGTGGACCCGGCGATGAAGGACGAGCTCAACCGGATGAAGCGGCGGGAGAGCTTCCGGCCGGTCGCACCGATCTGCCTGACCGATCAGGCTCCGGAGGTCTTCGACCCTGGCACCCCGGACCCGTACATGCTCTTCGACCACCGGGTGCGCCCCGACTGGGTGGACCGGATCCCGGCGGCGATCCACCTCGACGGGACCGCCCGGTTGCAGACGGTCAGCGCAGAGGACAACCCGATGCTCGCGGCCGTCCTGCGCGAATACCACAAGTGGAGCGGGATCCCGGTGCTCTGCAACACCAGCGCGAACTACAACGGCCGCAGCTTCTTCCCCGACGTGGTGTCGGCGATGCAGTGGGGCCAGGTCGACCTCATCTGGAGCGAGAACGCGCTGTACCGCAGAGTCACCTCGTCGGACGCGGCAGCGGGCGTCACCGGTACCGGTGTCAGCTGACATTCGGCGCCTGCCGGAGGGTGGGGGCGTCGGCGCGCCTCCGCGCCCCCCGCTGCGGGAGCCGGCCTTCCGTACCCTCTGGCTGGGCGACCTGGCCGCTCGGTCGGCACACCAGATCACCGCCTTCGGGTTGCCCCTGCTGGTCGTGACGGTGCTTGCCGGCAGTGGCACCCAGGTGGGTCTGGTCGGCGCGGCCCAGTTCGTGCCGGTGCTGGCGTTCTCCCTGCTGGTGGGCACCTGGACCGCCCGTACCTCGCTGCGCTGGATCCTGGTCACCGGCAACGCGGCCCGCGGCGTCGTGCTGTTCGGCATCGGGGCCCTGGCCGCCACCGACCGTCTGGTCTTCACGGCGCTGTTGGTGGGCGCTTTCCTCATCGGCTCGGCGGCGGTGCTGCACGACATCGGGTCCCAGGTCACCGCGCCGCGGTTGCTGGACGGCGACCGGCTGGTCGCCGGCAACGGTCTGTTGCAGGCCACCACGTCGGTGACCCAGATGGCAGGGCCGGCGGCGGCGGGATTTCTCGTGCAGTCCGCCGGCGCCTCCTGGGCCGCCGTGGTCACCGGGGCACTGTTCTGCGCGGCGGCGATGGCGATGGCGGCCCTCCCCGCTCGGGCGCTGCGGCCGGCGACCGACCGGGGCGACGCGCCGACGATCCGGGCCGGGCTGGCCTACGTCTGGCGGAGCCGACCGATCCGGGACCTGTGCGTGCAGTCGGCCCTCTTCAACCTGCACGAGCAGGCCTTCGCGACCGTCTTCCTGGTGTACGGCGTACGCACCCTCGGGCTCTCCGGTGGCCTGATCGGCCTGGTCATCGGGCTCGGCAGCGTCGGGGCGCTGGTTGGTTCCCTCGTCGCCGGGCGGGTCGGAGCCCGACTGCACCTCGGCTGGGCGCTGACCGTCTCGATCACGGTCGCCGCGCTCGGGTTGCTGCTGGTGCCCGGGCTCGCCGCGGCCGGCACGGCGACAGTCCTGCTCGGGGCGGGCTTCGTGATCAACGGGGCGGCTCTGGCGATCTACAACGTCCTGGCGGTCACAGTGCGGCAGCAGGTCCCCCCACCCGTCCTGCTCGGCGCGGTGACCGCGAGCTACCGCATCGCGGCCTTCGGCTCGCTGCCGGTCGGGGCGCTGCTCGGCGGGGTGTTGGCCGACCTGGCCGGGGCGACCGCGGCGGTCTGGGTGGTGGCCGTCTCGCTCACCGTCTCCTCGCTGCTGCTGTACGCCTCTCCGCTGCGCAGGGCGGCCCAGATTTCCGAGGTGCGGGCCCTCGCGGACACGACGATTCGGAAGGAACGGTCCATCCGGCATGGCGACTGACGTGACCGACGGCATCGACGCCGTCGACGAGGAGACCTGGGCCCGGCTGGCCGCCGACGCCGAACCCGACGCGGCCCACGGCTACCTGCGGTTCCGCGAACGGTTGGAGCCGGGCACCGCGCTGCTGGTCACCGCCGACGACGAGCGGGGGCCGGTTGCCGCGATCCACGCGGTCACCGCCGTGGCCGGGACGGGCCTGTTCAGCCACCCGTGGAAACTCCTCACCGAGGAACAGTTCCTCCGGCTCACAGCGGCTGACGACGCGACCCGGATCCGCGCCGAGCACCGGGCCCTGCTCGGCGCGCTCGGCCCGGACGCACCGGAGTCGGGCGATCTCGCGGACTGGCTCACCACCACCGTCGGAGAGCCGCTCGTCGTCCGCACGTACGACAGCAGTCCGCTGTTCACCGCCCCCGACGTCGACATCACCCGGCGGCGGCAGGCCGGCCGGGAGGTGGTGGCGGCCCTCCAGGACCTGGTCCGGCAGGGCCGCGCGGGAGCGGTGGTCCTGCCGTACGTGGCCACCGACGACGAGTTGCTGCGTGACCTGCTGGAGGCCGCCGGCTTCGTCCGGGGCTCGGTCACCGCCGCGTCCGCGCTGCACCTGGGCGGCTACCCCACCTACCAGGCGTTCCTGGACGGGCAGAACGCCGAGACGCGCCGCAACTACCGACTGGCCGAGCGCGAGGTGACCCGGGCCGGGCTCCAGGTCCGCGAGGTGCCGCTGGCCGAGCACGTCGACCGGATCGTGGACCTTGAGGCACGCACCGGCGAGCGCAACGGCGCGGCACCGAACCGACAGCAGTTGCGGGCGGCCCGCGCGTACCTGGCGGCGGTGCTCCCCGGGGCGATCCGGGTCGCCGTGGCGGGCCGGTCCGACGCCGAAGTTCTCGCCTGCACGGTGCAGATGTACGGCCGGCACGGCTGCTGCACCCTCGGCTACGGCAGCGACTACGACGTCACCGGTACCAGCGTCGCCTACCACCACCTGGTGTTCGGGCAGCCTGTCGAGTCGTGCATCCGGGCCGGCGTGCCCCGCTACCGCCTCGGGTTCGAGGCGTTCGCTCCGAAGTTCCGCCGAGGCGCCCGGGTCGCCAAACGGGAGCTGTGGCTGTGGACACCCGACGAGCGACGGCGGGAGTCGTTCTCCCGACTCCTCCGCTTCCTCGACGAGCGCACCACCGGCCACCTGGCTGCCTACGTCCGCTGATCCCCTTCATCCCGCGTCGCATCCGACGCACGACCATCGGGAGACCGACATGCCGCTGGCCCCTCGTGCCATGGTGATCTCGCTGCAGAAGACCGGCACCCACCTCATGCAGGGTCTGATGACCAACCTGGGGTACAAGATGGCCGGGGTGCCCCGACCGACCCCCCGCAACACCCCGGAGTTCACCGCCGCGCAGCGACGTCAGATCGCCGCGCTCACCCTGTCGAAGTCCGACTACGACGAGCTGTTGGAGCTGGAGGGCACTGAGGAGTACCTGCTCCGCACCCAGGATGCCTGGTCCGCCCTGGGCTGGCACTGGCAACGCCGACTGGGCCAGCACGTCGTCAACCGGTACGGGCAGACCCGCTTCGACTTCGCCGACTCGGTGATCACCAACCCGCACCTGCCGTACTCCCGGTTCGCGGACACCCCGGCCGGGCTCTGCTGGATCTTCCATGAGCTGGACATCAGCAAGGTGGACGGGTCCTTCTTCGCCGAGTGGGTGGAGACCGCCACGCCGCCGCTGGTCTACAACTACCGCGATCCGCGCGACGCCCTGGTGTCCATGGTCAACTTTCTGGAGGGGCGGACCCGCGAGGGGTACGGCAACTTCTACGAGTTCGACATCTTCCACCGCATCCTGACCTCCCTGCCGACCTGGGAGGAGAAGCTCGACTACGCGATGCGGGACACGTCCTTCCTCGGCCGTGACCAGTTCGAGAGGGGGTTGTGGCTGCTGCGCCACCCCGACGTGTGCAAGGTCAGCTACGAGGATCTGGTCGGTGAGCGCGGCGGCGGCTCCCGGCAACGCCAACTCGAGGCCGTGGACCGGCTGCTGAAGCACGTCGGGTCCACGGCGGACGCCGAGGAGGTCGCCGGCAAGGTCTACGACCAGAGTTCCTGGAGTTTCTTCCGGGGCACCACCGGCACCTGGCGGGAGCGGTTCACCAAGCGCAACGAGGCCCGTTTCACCGAACTGTTCGGCGACATCCTGGAGCAGTACGGCTATGAGTGAGGCCCGTGCCTTCCTGCTGCTCGGCGGTTACCGGGTCATCGCCCGCAACTGGGGCTTCCTCGCCGACCTCGCCGGTCGAGGGCTGCGCATCCTGCTGATCACCTCGGAACAGTGGCGGGCCGACACGACGGCCGCCATGGCCCGGGGCGAGGGCCCCGGGACGTACCTCACCGACGCGGCCTTCGTCACCGGCGAGGTCGGCATCGAGGGCAGTTTCACCTCCGGTGTGGTCGCCCACGTCCAGCGCTGGCAGCAGGAGTACGACATCGTCGGGGTCTACGCCGCTGGCGAGATGCTCGTCGAGCAGACCGGGATCGTGGCGGACGCGCTCGGCCTGCCCGGGCCGGGCGTCCGCGCGGCCCGGGTGTGTCGCAACAAGTACCTGCAACGGTTCTACCTGCCGCAGTGGAGCCCCCGGCTGGTCGTCGTCCCACCGCAGGGGCGCGCCGGACTCGACGTGGGCTCGGTGCGGTTCCCTGCGGTGCTGAAGCCCTCGGGCCGGCGGTCGAGTTCCGGGGTCCAGGCGGTTCGCGACCCCGAGGCCCTGCCCGCGCTGCTCACCGAGTACCCGGCGGCGGAGACCCTGCTGGTCGAGGAGTACGTCACCGGCGCCGAGTACTCGGTGGAGGCGGTCGTCCAACACGGTCGGATCGTCTTCGAGTCGGCGACTGAGAAACGGACCACCGAGGACGGCTCGGACTGGTTCGTCGAGATGGCCCACACAGTGCCCGCACCTCCCGGCGCGGAGCACGACAGGCTGCTCGCGGCCAACCGCGACATCGTGGGCCGGCTCGGTCTGGTCGCCGGCATCGTGCACACCGAACTCCGCCTCGACGGGGACGGCCGGCCGGTCCTGATGGAGGTGGCCGCCCGTACTCCCGGCGACGGCATCATGCCGCTCTACCACCTGGCGACCGGTCGGGCGCTGGAGCAGACGATCATGGAGGTGGCGCTCGACGAGCCGGCGGCGCACCCTCCACCCCGACGGTACGCCCGCCAGGTCTACCTGCCCCAGCCGACCGGCACGTTGCAGGACGTGAAGCTGCGCTGGCCGGACGTGGAGCCGCAGTGGGTGCCGGAGGGGCAACCGTGGCCGGTCATCACACCGGGCGAAGCCGACGACCCGCCCGCCCTGCGACACGTCATCGTCCTCAAAGAACGCGGGGCACGCCTCGGTGAGCTGCGCGAATCCGGTGACCGTGGGGTGACGTTGCTGATCGACGCCCCGACCCTCGACGACCTCGACGAGCTGGAGCGGCAGGTGAGCGCGGCAATCGACATCATCGTCGATCCCTGACCACCACCGACGGACGTCCACGACTAGACGGTGGTGGCGCGCCGGATCGACTAGGGTGCTTCGAAAGATCGCCCCGATGAGGAGGAACCGGTGTTCATCTTGGAGCTGTCCTTCGGCGACGAACCCGACCGACTCGCCGCCCGACCGGCGCACCGGGAGCGGCTCCAGGCCCTGCACCAGGAGGGCCGGCTGGTCATGGCCGGGCCGTTCGCCGACGACTCCGGAGCACTGCTGATCTTCGACGTCCCGGACGCCGAGGCGTTCGCCGCTGTCGTCGCCGAGGACCCCTACTACCGCACCCCCGGGGTGACGATCGTCAGTCAGCGGGAGTGGTCACCGATCGTCCGGTAGCGAGGGCTTCGACGATGCCCTGCCTACCACTGCCGGGTTGCCGACCGATTCACGACTCGTCGTCCACGGCGAGCGCAGCACGGTTGCCGACATAGCCCAGGTAGAGCAGGTAGGGCACGACCAGCACGGCGAGCACCAGGACCGCCGCGATCACCGGCGGATCACCGAATGCGGCGCCGAGGATGACCGGCAGCGGGGAAACGACGGCCAACAGCATCCCGGTTCGATGGAAGGGGCGCTCGACCCGACGGTGTGCCGCGTACCAGTGCTCGGTCGATCTCATGGTCGCTGTGGTCCGCACCCCGGGGCTGCGGTACATGTCGACCGACGGCCGCACTGACGCTCTGGCGGTGAATGCGACAAGCCATCCGAGGAATGCGTAGACCACCGAGATGAACGCTCCAGCCAGCAAAGGCCACCTCCTGACGCATCAGTTGCTGTCAGCGTAGGTCCCCGTCGACATCAGCAAAACGCCCTGGTCGGATTATCCCGACCAGGGCGTTTCTCAAGGGTGGAGCCGAGGGGACTCGAACCCCTGACCCCCACACTGCCAGTGTGGTGCGCTACCAGCTGCGCCACGGCCCCTTGCTGTCGTCCCGGTCGCCCGGGGCACTGGGAAACTATACACAGACCGGCCCGCATGGTCATCTCGCGGGGTCCCCCGCCGGGCCGGGTCAGTTGAGCGCCACGTCCGGCGGGAAGTGCGCGACGGCGGCCATCATCCCGCCCTGCCGGCGCAGCACCATCGGCCACAGGTCGTCGGGCCGGTCGACGAAGGCGTCCCCGGGGAGCCCGTCCAGCACGAACCAGGACCCGTCGGCGATTTCCTGCTCCAACTGGCCGCTGCCCCAGCCGGAGTAGCCGGCGAAGACCCGGATGCCGCCGATGCTCTCCCGCAGGCGCTCCGGGTCGACCGAGAGGTCGATGGTGCCGACCGCCCCGGAAACCTGGTGGAAGCCCTTCACCCGGCGCATCGGGTGCCGCATCCGGGCGAGGCAGATGGCCGAGTCGGGCTGCACCGGGCCACCCTCGAAGAGCACCGCCGGGTGGCGGGCCAGGTCGCTCCAGTCACCGAGCACCTCGGCCACCGGCACCTCGGTGGCCCGGTTCAGCACCACACCGAGCGCGCCGCCCGGCTCGTGGGCTACCAGCAGCACCACGGTACGGTCGAAGTTCGGGTCCTTGAGCGCCGGAGTCGCGACCAGCAGCCGCCCGGTCATCGACTCCATCGCTCGTCCGCCGATCGCCTGGCCCTCTCCCTGCATGCCACACACCCGTCAACCGTGAGCCCGCGCCGGGCACCGGTCATCGACCGGATCCGCCCGCCGCATCGGGTTCAGCCGCGCTGTCAACGCCATGCCTGGCACCATAGCCTGCGTGCTGGGTGCTGGCTAAGGTCTGACCGGCGGGTGATCGGACAGTTAAGACGAAGGGCCGACGCACCCGACGGCGGAGCTCCCGGTGATCGACCGATCGGGGCCACCGACGGCCGAGAAACGCCCGAAAGGTCCGTCACATCCCGATAGATTCGGCTGATCGGGAGGGCGACCGCGGTTGCCCCTGCCCGCGACACGGAGGCGGGTGCGATGGCAACTGTCCGGGACGCGACGTACGACGTGCTCCGCACCCTCGGTATGACCACTGTCTTCGGCAACCCCGGCTCCACCGAAGAGCCGTTCCTCCAGGACTTCCCCGCCGACTTCCACTACGTCCACGCGCTGCACGAGGCGACGGCCGTCGCGATGGCCGACGGCTACGCCCAGGCCAGCGGAGTGCCCGCCCACGTCAACCTGCACACCGCCCCGGGCACCGGCAACGGCATGGGCAACCTGGTCACCGCCTGGCACAACAAGACCCCGCTGATCGTCACCGCCGGCCAGCAGACCCGGGAGATGCTGCTCCTGGAACCCCGGCTGGCCAGCCGCCGACCCACCGAGCTTCCGCAGCCCTACGTGAAGTGGGCCTACGAGCCGGCCCGGGCGCAGGACATCCCCGCGGCGATGCTGCGGGCGTACGCGACGGCGGTGCAGCCACCGGCCGGGCCGGTCTTCCTCTCCCTGCCGATGGACGACTGGGCCCAGCCAGCCGACCCGCCGCCGGCACCGCGGACAGTGGCCACCCGGTTCGCGCCGGACCCCCAGCGGTTGGAGGAGTTCGTCCGGGTGCTGGCCGGCAGCCGCAACCCGGTGCTCGTGTACGGGCCGGGGGTGGACCGCTCCGCGAGCTGGTCGGCCGCCGTCGCGCTGGCGGAGCGGCTCGCCGCGCCGGTCTGGTCGGCGCCCGCCACCGAGCGGGCGGTGTTCCCCGAGGACCACCCGCACTTCCGCGGCGTGCTGCCGTACGCGATCGGTCCGCTCGCCGAGGCGCTGCGCGGGCACGACACGGTGCTGGTCGTCGGCGCCCCGGTGTTCCGCTACTACCCGTACGTGCCAGGCGGGCACCTGCCCGACGGCGCCCGACTGCTGCACATCACTGACGACCCCGACGAGGCCGCGCGAGCCCCGGTCGGTGACAGCCTGCTCAGCGACCCGGGGCTGGCCCTGGCCGCGCTGCTCGAAGGGGTGCCGCCGAGCGACCGGCCGACACCCACGCGACGGGACGCACTGCCACCGCCGGAGGTAGGCACCCCACTGAGCGCCGACGCCCTGTTCGCCGCGCTGGCCGCGCACTGGCCGACCGACGGCGTGCTGGTCCAGGAGTCACCATCCAATCTGTCCGCGCTGCGTCGTCAGCTACGGATCACCCGCCCGGCGTCGTACTTCACGATGGCCAGCGGCGGCCTCGGGTACGGCCTGCCGGCGGCGATCGGCATCGCATTGGCCGAGCGGGACACCGGGCGCGGTCGCCCGGTGGTGGCGGTGATCGGCGACGGTTCCTTCCACTACTCGGTGCAGGCGCTCTGGACGGCCGCGCGCCTGGCACTGCCGGTGGTGGTCGTCGTCCCGGTCAACCAGCAGTACGCGATCCTCAAGGCGTTCGCCGAGCTGAAGCACACTCCCGGGGTGCCCGGCCTGGACCTGCCGGGGTTGGACGTCATCGCGATCGCGGCCGGCTACGGCTGTGCCACGCAGGTGGTGGAGACCCCCGATCAGCTCGGCGCGGCGCTCTCCGCCGGGCTGCGCGCCGACCGGCCCACCGTGTTGCCGGTGCCGATCAGCACCGACGTGCCCAGCATCCTCTGAGCCCGGTCAGCGCGCTGCGATCGACAGCGGGGCACCGGTGAAGACGTCCAGCACCGGCCGGCTGCCCAGGGGCGCCGCGAGAGTGACGGTGACCGGCTCCACTTTCAGCAGGGCGATACATTCGCCGGTGGCCCGGGTGACGCCGCCACCGACCACCACGACGTCCGGCCGTTCCCACACCAACGGCGTGATCCCGGTGTCGCACGCGCCGACGCCGAGGCGCACTGTCAGCCGGGCGCCGTCGGCGGCGGCCAGGTCCTGGGCCGCCACCAACCCCTCCGGCAGCGGCCGGGCCGGCGCGGTGGGCTCGGGGACGGGGATGACCGCCGTCGGCGCGACGGCGAGCCGGACCACCGGGCTGTCCAGCTCCTTGATGGTGAACAGCCAGGCCGGGACCTGCGCCACGCCCCGGCTCGTGCGCACCGGCGCGGCGCCGAACGTGACAGCGGTGACGGTGAGCGGGAGACAGGCGGTCTGCGTGCTGCTCGTGGCCCACCCGTCGGGCCCCGGTTCGACTGTCGGGCCGCCGGGGGTGGGCAGACCAGGTCGCTTCGGCCGCCCCGGGCAGGGCAGTGGGTCACCCTGGTCGAGCTGCCGGTACGCCTCGGCGGCGCTGACCAACGGCAGCCTCAACCGTCCGTCCGGGAACTGGATCTCGGCACCGACCCGGGTGGGCGGTATTCCGACCTGCTCGCGGTACCACCCGGCCCGGAAGGCCGCCTCGGTCTCGGGGGTGAAGCCCGGGTCACCGGTGAGCAGTGTCGGCCCCTCCAACGGCACGTAGCCCGTACGCCAGTCGGGGCCGGGTTGCCACGCCTCGGCGACCTGAGCGGCCCGCTGGTCGAACGCCTCCACGCCGCGCGTCGGGGTGCGCGGGCCGTCGGCCGGACCGGCGCCGGTAGCGGCGCAGCCAGCCATCAGCAGCAACGGGAGTACGAGCAGCAGGGCGGGCCGTTTCATGTACGGTTCGACGCCTCCGCCGACCTGCCGGTTCCCGACCTGGGCTCAGGTCTCACCACCCAGATCCATCTGGTACGCCTCCCAGAGCAGGTCGGCGCCGCGCCGCCGATGCCGGGCCAACCGCCGCAGCAGGTGCCCGGCCCGGTGTCGCAGCTCATCGGGGTGCGCCTCGGCCCGCTCGGCGATCTGCTGGACCGCCAGGATCGCGGCGACGATCGCCACGTGCTCCCGGGTCAGCAGCCGCACCCCGTTGTCCAGTCGCGGCGACTGGGTGAGCAACTCCCGGTAGAGGCCGGTGGGACCTTCGGTGACCCGAACATGTTCGGCGAAGCCCTGGCGCACCGGACGCAGCCGAAGCAGAACCTCTTCGCGCCAGCGCGGCTCGGTGCTGGCGACGGCGACGGCCCGGCCGAGCGCGTGCACGTCACCGGCGAGGCCGGCCGGGCGCGGCGCGCCGGGTAGACCGATGGAATGTGGATCGGCGGGGAGCCCCGCCGGATGCGCGACGCGCGGTCGGGCGACGACTGACGGCTGCTGGACCGGACCGGTGACCATGGCACCTCCCGCGCGGCGGCGCTGCTACCCCATACCGCGATGGTGAGGCTGCCGGGCCCGGCCTGTCCAGGGCCCTGAGCGGTCTCATCTGCCCCGTTGACCCCATTGACCCCACCAGCCACGCAGGTGCGGCCCCAGAGCCGCAGAGGCCTCCTGGGACTGCCGACTGCTTCAGTCGGTCGACGGGCGCTCTGCCAGCCGCCGCAGGTGCTCGGCCACGGCACGCGCGTCGCCGGCCCGCTCGTCGCTCGGTCGACCCGTCGTGATCGCCTCGGCCAGCGCCCGCAGCTCGGACGGCGGCAGGACCGGCAGCCCCATGCCGCGCAGCGGGATCGTGACCCCCCGGGCACTCTCCGGGTCGGTCGCGCGGACGGCCCGCACCTGCGGTTGGCCGGCCGGACCGTCGTCCGCCTCGCGGTACGACACAGCGCCGGACTCGATCCGGGCGGTGGCGAGGTCGACGGTGCGGGTGCGCAGCGCACCGCGTACCCGCGCCCGGCTGCCGTCCAGCCAGGCGGCCGTGCGGAGCACCCGCAGCACCAGATAGAGGCCGAGCAGGACGAACGGCAGGCCACACAGGCCGATGAACGGGCTGGGACCGGACTGGTTCGGGTCGGCGGAGTCGCGTAGCCCGGGTGGCAGCAGCCCCGGTGGCAGGTCGCGAGCCTCCTCATAGGAGGCGAACGCGTCACCCGGGCCGGTCAGTCGGCGCAACAGCCCGTCGGCGACGAGGGGCAGCGCCACGAACGCCGCGCCGACGGCCGTGAGCAGGACGCCGAACACCACCGCCACGACGCGCTGGCCGGGCGACGCGCCGACCGACAGGCGCAGCTCCTGGTTGGTCACAGCAGGCAGCGTAAGACCCCGCGAACAACGAAGCGCCCCGGCTGGTGGGCCGGGGTCGCGCCGCGCATCGGTCCACCCGCGACCGTCAACA
>NZ_JBEZGJ010000065.1:0-36170 GCF_040649965.1 Micromonospora sp. NPDC048843 | reverse complement strand
TTGCCGGTCCCGGGCCGGCCGACAGCGAGGCACAGTCGACTTGATGCCACACTGTCATCAAGATGACTCAGAGGCATCACGCTCGTTGGAGACACCGCTCGTCGCGCTTCGACGATGCGACCGTTCGGCGGGGGACGTCGACCGGGCACGTCAGCCGGGAGCACGTCGGCGGTCAGGCCGGCTGGGCCGGAGGGGCCGACGACGTGAGCCGCGGCCCCTCCGCTGTCAGGGGGTCAGGGGATCAGTCGGTCAGGGCAGGGTCCACTTCTGGTTGGCCGCGTTGAGGCAGGTCCAGAGGTGCACGACGGTGCTGTCGGCGGAGTTGTTGCCGGAGACGTCCAGGCACTTGCCCGACGACGGGTTGCGCAGGGTGCCGTCGGAGGCGGCAGCCCAGTTCTGCGCGCCGCTGCCGTTGCAGGTCCAGAGCTGGATCTTGGTGCCGTCGGCGGTGCCGCTTCCGGAGACGTCCAGGCACTTGCCGAGCGCCTTGATCGTCGAGTTCGGCGTCACGGTCCAGGTCTGCGCCGTGCTGCCGTTGCAGGTGTAGAGCTGGATCTGGGTGCCGTCGGCGGTGGCGGCGTTGCGCACGTCCAGGCACTTGCCGGCGAGACCCTTGATCGGGCCGACACCGGTGCCGCCCCCACCGCCCTTCACCAGTGTGAAGTCGTCCAGGTCGAAGAGCCCCGTGCCGCTACCGGTGAAGGTGAGGTAGAGGTTCTGGGTGCTGGACGGGACGTTGGACAGCGCCGTGGAGACGTTGGCGTAGGTCGTCCAACTGCCGGTGTTGGGCACCGCGACAGTGCCGAGCACCGGGCCGGTGGCCGAACCGGTACGCACCTGGATGGCGCCACCCGCGCCGCCGGAGACGACCCGGGCCGTGAACGAGGTGACCCCGGCCAGGTTGACCCCGTTGTACGCGGCCCAGTCACCCGGGTCGATGTAGCCGACGGTCTGCCCGCCGTTGGCGCCCGCCTTGGTGAACGCGGAGACACCGTTGGCCGAGCTGAACGCCTCGGCCTGGATCGTGCCGGTGGGCGGCGGCGTGGTGCCCAGCTCCTTGATCCGGATGTTGCGGAAGGAGGCGTCGTCACCGGTGCCGTGGTTCTGGATGCCGATGTGACCGGCCAGCGAGCGCACCGGGTTGGTGTTGGTGAAGTCGTTGATCTTCACCCCGTTGAGGAAGATCTGCAGCCGCTCGCCCTCGACCAGCAGCTCGTACGTGTTCCACTCCCCCGCCGCGTTCAGCGCCGCGTCACGGGCGGCGATGTCGGCGGACTTGTAGGTGTAGACCGCGCCGGTGGTGCGGTCGGCCGCGTCGGTGGCGTCGATCTGGATCTCGTACCCGTTGTCGACCGCCGACCAGGGGTCACTCGACGGTGGGAACCCGATGAAGATGCCGGAGTTGTCGTCACCGGCCAGCTTCCAGTCCATCTTCAGCGAGTAGTTGGTGAACTGCTTGGCGTTGTACCAGTACAGTCCCATGCCGCCGACCGAGGTCAGGGTGGCGTCGGTGTTGGTGAAGCTGCCCGGGCCGGCCTGTGACCAACCGGCCGTCGAGCCGTTGAACAGCGGGGTGTAGCCGGTCTCGGGCCGGCAGTCGGCCTTGCTCCGGCCGGAGGCGTACCGGATTCCGCCGAGCAGGTGGTTCCGGAAACCCGCCTCCGCGTACGACGCCTGGGTGTGCCCCGCGCCGGTGTAGAAGGACCGGCCGCCGCTGTAGCTCTTGCACCAGCTCAGCGGGTGGTCGGCGCCCATCCCGCCGCCGGAGTACGACGACTCGTCGAGGGTGGCCAGCACGTGGGCGCTCGACCGGGCGTTGGTGCGGTAGTTGTACCACTCGTCGGTGCGGGTCCAGGTCTGCGGCAGGTGAGCGGTGGCCGCGTGGCCCCGGTCCTCCACCTTCATGTTGGCCTGCTGGATCGCGGGGTGCGAGGCGAACCACGCCCCCACGAGGTTGCCGTAGAACGGCCAGTCGTACTCGGTGTCGGCTGCGGCGTGCACACCCACGTATCCGCGGCCGGAGCCGATGTACGACTCGAAGGCGGTCTGCTGGCTGGCGTTGAGCACGTCGCCGGTGGTGTTGAGGAAGACGACAGCCTCGTACTGGTTGAGGTTGCTCGTGGTGAACGCGGCGGCGTCCTCGGTCGCGGTGACTGTGAAGTTGTTCCCCGCGCCCAGGTCGCGGATGGTCTGGATGCCGACCGGGATCGCGTCGTGCCGGAAACCAGCGGTCTTGGAGAAGACCAGCACGTCGTACGGGGCGTCGGCGGCGCTGGCCGGGGTGGCCGGGGTGGTGCAGGCGATGACGGCGAGTGCGGCCATGGCCGCACCGAGGACGGGTCGCAGGCGTCTGCGCATATCGCTCTCCTAATTGCGGTTAGGAGGGGCCCCTCGCCTCACACTAGGCGCTGTCGAAGGGCCCCTCCCGCCAGCTCAGGGCAGGGTCCACTTTTGGTTGGCGGCGGCGGTGCAGGTCCAGAGGTGGACCACCGTGCTGTCAGCGGAACTGTTGGCGGAGACATCGAGGCACTTGCCCGACGACGTGTTGCGAAGCGTGCCGTCGGCCTGGGCGGCCCAGTTCTGCGCGGCGGTCCCGTTGCAGGTCCAGAGCTGGATCTTGGTGCCGTCGGCGGTGGCGCCGCCCGACACGTCCAGGCACTTACCCAACGACTTGATCGTGGAGTTGGGGGTGACCGCCCAGGTCTGCGCGGCACTGCCGTTGCAGGTGTAGATCTGGATCTGCGTGCCGTCGGCGGTGGCGGCGTTGCGCACGTCCAGGCACTTGCCGCCGAGGCCCTTGATCGCCCCGGCCCCACCGGCCGGGGGCGTCCCGGTGACGAAGGTGAAGGCGTCCAGGTCGTAGAGCGCCCCGGTGCCCGACCCGGCGAAGGTCAGGTAGAGCGTGGTCGTGCCGGTCGGCGGGTTGCTGATCGTCCCGGTGACAGTGGTGAAGGTTTCCCAGCCGCCGGTCACCGGGACCGTGGCCGAGCCGAGCACGGTGCCGGTGGCCGAGCCGGCCCGGACCTGGAGGGTGCCACCGGCGCCCGCCGAGGAGACCCGGGCGTTGAACGAGGTCACGTTGCCCAGCCGGTACGGCTGGAACGCGATCCAGTCACCGTTGTTGATGTCGCCGACGGTCTTGCCACCCTCGGCCGGGGTCTTGCTGAACACGTTGACCCCCGACGAGGTGCCGTAGAACTCGGCCTGGCGGTGCCGCGGCGGCAGCGTGTGCTGGGTGTGCGTGGTCAGCCCACCGGCGTCGGTGTACTCGGCGTCGAAGATCGCGAAGATGTTCGCCGCGTCGTCGTGCTCACCGTCGACCGGGATGGTGATCGAGCCCGAGCAGCCGGTCTTCGAGGTGATCTGGTGCCCGTGCTGGTCGTGCCCGAGCACGTAGGTCATCTTGACCTTCGTGCAGTCGATGGTGCCGTCCTCCGGGTCGGTCACGGTGATGCTGTATGCCACCGTGTCTCCGAAGCCGAACAGCTGACCGTTGCCCGGGTTGTTGATCGTGACGGTGGGCGCGGTGTTGCCGACGCTGATCTGCACGCTGCTGCTGCCGGTGGCGCCCTGCGGGTCGCGCACCGTCAGCGTGGCGGTGTAGGTGCCGTTGGCGCTGTAGGTCTTCGTCGGGTTGGCGGCGGTCGAGGTGGTCCCGTCACCGAACGCCCACGAGTAGGTCAACGCGCCGCCCTCGGGGTCGGCCGAGCCGGCCGAGGAGAACGTCACAGCGAGCGGAGCCGCGCCGGAGGTGCGGTTGGCGCTGGCCTTCGCGGTGGGCGCCCGGTTGCCGCCGCCGACGTAGTCGAAGCGGTAGAGCGCCGAGTTGGCGTCACCGTTGAAGTAGCCGGTGCCGTAGTCGAGCACGTAGTACGCGCCGTCCGGGCCGAACGCCGAGTCCATCACCTGCTTGCCGACCCAGGGGAAGGTGTCGATGGTGCCCCGGGAGCCGTCGGAGTTGACGTGGATCGGCTTGATCCAGCCCCGGCCGAACTCGGTGGCGAAGAACTGCCCGTCGAACGACTGCGGGAACTTGGTGGTGGAGGTCGACGAGGCGTTGTACCGGTAGACCGGGCCGCCCATCGGCGACTCGGAGCCGCCGCCGAACTCGGTCGGGGTACCGGCGTCGCCGGCGTACCGGATCCAGGCCGGCTGGGCCGGCGGCAGGGTGGTCCGGCCGGTGTTGCGGAACGAGTTGTTTGTCGGCCCGCCGGTGCAGTTGTACTTCGCGCCGCTGGCGCTGGTAGCGAAGTCGAACTCGTTGTACGTCTCGGTGCTGGTGTTGGTGCCGGTGCAGTACGGCCAGCCGTAGTTGCCCGGTGCCGCGACCCTGTTGAACTCCACCTGACCGGACGGCCCGCGGGTGGAGCTGGTGGAGCCGGCGTCCGGCCCGTAGTCACCGACGTAGACCACGCCGGTGGCCTTGTCCACGCTGATTCGGAACGGGTTGCGGAACCCCATCGCGTAGATCTCCGGCCGGGTCTGGGCCGTGCCGGGGGCGAACAGGTTGCCCGACGGGATGGAGTACGTGCCGTTGGCGTTCACCTTGATCCGCAGGATCTTGCCACGCAGGTCGTTGGTGTTGCCGGCGCTGCGCTGCGCGTCGTACGCGGGGTTGCGGTTGGTCCGCTCGTCCAGCGGCGAGTAGCCGGAGGACTCGAACGGGTTGGTGTCGTCGCCGGTGGACAGGTAGAGGTTGCCGGCGGCGTCGAAGTCGATGTCTCCACCGACGTGGCAGCACACACCCCGGCTGGCCGGGACGTCGAGCACGTCGACCTTGCTGGACTGGTTGAGCGTGAAGTCCGAGTTGAGGGTGAACCGGGAGAGCCGGTTGACGCCGTTCCAGGCCGAGAAGTCGGTGCCGGTGGCCGGCGCGTCGCCGCCGGGGGTGGAGAGCGGCGGCGCGTAGTAGAGGTAGATGTAGCGGTTGCTGGCGAAGCCCGGGTCGATCCCGACGCCCTGCAACCCCTCCTCGTCGTGCTGGTAGACCGACAGGGTGCCGATCACGGAGGTGGTGCCGTTGGCGTCGGTGCGGCGCAGGGTGCCGTTGCGGGCGGTGTGCAGGACCGAGCGGTCCGGGAGCACCGCCAGCGACATCGGCTCACCCATGTCGGTCACGCCGCGAGCCAGCTCGACCTGCTGAAAGTCGCTGGCGACGATCGTGTGTGCCTGGGCGGGGGCCGAGCCGGCGGCGAAGGTGACAGTGCCGGCGGCGACCGCCAGCAGCAGCGCGGATCCGGCGGAGAACCATCGTCGGGACCGTTGTCTCGGAGCGTCCTTCATGGACATTTGTGCTGTCCCTTCCTGACGTGTGACTGCCAGGCCGGGCGCGCGCCGTCGCGCCGGATGCCGTAGCGGTGGTGGGGGGGTCGATGGGTTACCGCGCCGCCGGTTCACCTCGACGAAACATTGTCGTGTTGGTCACGACACTAAGTCGCACGTGTCGATGTGTCCATACCTTCCGGCGGTTCAGCATCAACTTTTGTCGATTTGATCGAAAGTCGCCGGTCAGGCGCGTCGGTCGATCGCCTGCCCGGCCAGCGCAACCAGGGCCGCGCGGGCCTCGTCGGCCACCATGGCGTTCTGCAGGGCGGAGAGCGCGGCCTCGGTCCGGACCCGGATCATCTGCTCGATCCGCTCCCGCGCGCCGGTCGCCTCGATGATGTCGCGCAGCTCCGCCGCGCCCTCGGCGTCCAACGCCGGGTTGCCGAACAGCTCCCGCAGCCGGATGGTCTGCGGCCGGTCGGCGGCGCTGCGGGCCAGCGCCATCATGACAGTGGGCTTGCCCTCACGTAGGTCGTCCAGGACCGACTTCCCGGTCACCGCCGGGTCACCGAACACGCCCAGGACGTCGTCGCGGAGCTGGAACGCGTCACCCAGCGGGTCACCGAACTCGCCCAACGCGGCGATCAGCTCCGGCCCCGCGCCGGCCAGGGCCGCACCGATCTGCAACGGCCGGGTGACCGTGTACCGGGCAGCCTTCATCCGGATCACCGTGAGCGCGCTGGCCACCGAGCCGTCACCCACACCCGAGACCAGGTCCAGGTACTCCCCCGCGATCACCTCGGTACGCATCAGCGCGAACACGCCGTAGCCCCGGTGCACCTGCTCGGTGCTCAGCCCGCACTCGTGGAACATCTGATCCGACCAGGCCGCGCAGAGGTCCCCGCAGAGCAACGCCGTGTTTCGGCCGTACGCCTCAGGGTCACCGCGCCACGAGGAGCGGGCGTGCAGGTCGGCGAAGAGCCGGTGCACCGACGGCTCACCCCGACGGCGGTCGCTGCCGTCCAGGATGTCGTCGTGGATCAGCGCGAACGCGTGGAACAGCTCCAGGGCCGCCGCCGCCACCACGATCGGGGTGCCGTCGGCCGCCCCCGCGCCGCGCCAACCCCAGTAGCAGAACAGCGGTCGTAGCCGTTTGCCACCGGCCAGCACGAACCGTTGCAGCGCGGTGAACACGCCGCGCGGCGCTCCGTCCGGCCAGTCCGGGCCCTGCCGGCTGAGAAACCCGGCCAACTCGGCGTCGAAACGCGCCCGCAGCTCGCTGGCGTCGGTGGGCGCGACGGTGACCGTCATGAACCCTCCCCCGACCCGCCGGCACCGCCGGGGCTCAGCCCGGCCAGTTCCAGCAGCAGCGCCTTGACCTCGGTCGCCGCGATCTTGTCCCGGGCCGCTGTCGGGTCGGAGCAGAGCAGCACCGGGCCGTCCGCCGGATCGTCCGGCAGTCGCCCGTGCGAGCCCCGTACCGCCCGCGCGCCGGCATCGAGGCCGACAGCGCTCATCAGGTACCGCATGCCGAGCTTCTTGCGGGCCAGCGCGACCCCGGCCCGAGCCTTCGCGGCACCGGGGTTCGCCGGGTCGAAGAACAGCTCCGCCGGGTCGTAGCCCGGCTTCCGGTGAATTTCCACCAGCCGGGCGAAGTCCGGTGCCTGGGCGTCGTCCAGCCAGTAGTAGTAGGTGAACCAGGCGTCCGGCTCGGCCACCAGCACCAGCTCACCGGCGCGCGGATGGTCCAGTCCGTGTGCGGCCTTGCCCTCGGCGTCGAGCACCTCGGCCACCCCGGGCAGGCCGGCGCAGAGCTTCGCCACCGCGGGCACGTCGGCCGGATCCTTGACGTAGACGTGCGCGATCTGGTGATCGGCGACAGCGAACGCCTTCGACGTCCACGGGTCGAGGTACTCCATGCCCGCCTGGGTGTGCACCCGCAAGAGGCCCTCGGCGCGCAGCAACCTGTTGACGTCCACCGGCCGGGACACGTCGGTGATGCCGTACTCCGACAGCACCACCACTGTGGCGTCCCGGGCCCGGGCGGCGTCCAGAAGGGGGCCGAGCACCGCGTCCAGCTCGGCTGCCGCCGCGGCGGCCTGGGCCGACGAGGGACCGAAGCGTTGCAGGTCGTAGTCCAGGTGCGGAACGTAGACAAGGGTCAGGTCGGGTGACACGTCGGCGAGGATCTGCTCGGCCGCCTGGCAGATCCACCGCGACGACGGCAACCCGGCGGTCGGCCCCCAGTAGGTGAAGAGCGGGAAGGTGCCCAGCCGCCCGGTGAGCGCGTCGTGCAGCTCCGGCGGGTCGGTGTAGCAGTCCGGCTCCTTACGACCGTCGGCGTAGTAGACCGGGCGGGGTGTCACCGTCCAGTTGACGTCGGCGCCCATGGCGTACCACCAGCAGACGTTGGCCACCGTGTAGCCCGGTTCGGCCCGGCGGGCGGCCTGCCAGAGCTTGTCCCCGCCGACCAGCGCGTTGTGCTGCCGCCACAGCAGCACCTCGCCCAGCTCGCGGAAATACCACCCGTTGCCGACGATCCCGTGCCCGCTGGGCTGCTCGCCGGTGAGGAAGGTGGACTGCACCGAGCAGGTGACGGCGGGCAGCACCGTGCCCAGCTCGGCCCGGAAGCCGCCGTCGGCGACTCCCCGCAGTCGAGGCATGTGGGCCAGTAGTCGGGGCGTCAACCCCACCACGTCGAGGACCACCAGTCGCCGGCTCATCGCGTCACTCCCATACTCACGGTTCGCTCTGCGGTCAGGCCGAGGCCGACCAGTTCGTCCCGGGCGAACGCCAGCTCCGCGGCGATGCCGGCGGCCAGCTCCGCGTCGGTGCCGGGCCGTCGGGCGGCCGGCAGCACCCCCCAGGTGTACGTCTCGACGTCGAGGTGGTCGCAGCCGGCCGTCGGGCCGTCGAAGAGCGCTCTCAGGGCCGCGCGAAGCACCGGCAGGGTCGAGCCGAGCGGCTCCTCGGGTGGTGCGTGCAAAGGCACGTGGTAATGCACCCGCCACGGCCCGGGCAGCGCCCGGTCCAGCGCCTCGTCCAGGTCGTCGGCCGCGTACGCCGGGTCGGCCGGGTCGGCCACACCGGCGCAACCGGCGCCCCGGGTCTGGTGCAGGAAGCGCGGCTCCACCCAGCGGCGCAACGCCTCGGCCCCGCCCTCCGGGTCGGCGGCTTCGACGGCGGCGGAGACCTGCACCTTCACCACCGGCAGTCCGGCCGCCCGCAGTCGGTGCAGCGCCTCGGCCGGCTCCTCCCAGGCGCAGGCCAGGTGGGCGAGGTCGACGCAGACACCCAGCCGTTCGGTGTCCATTCCGGACAGCAACGCCGCTGCCTGACCGGTGCTCTCCACCACACAGCCGGGCTCCGGCTCGAAGGCGACGCGCACCTCACGGCCGGTGTCCCGCTGCACGTCGGCCAGGCCGGCGGCGAGCTGGTCCAGCCGGCGCCGCGCCGCGTCGGCCCGGTCGGTGTCCCACGGTGAACGCCAGGCCAGCGGCAGCGTGGAGATCGAACCTCGAGCGGCGTCGTCGGGCAGCAGGTCGGCGAGCACCCGGGCCAGGTCGAGGGTGTAGGTCAGGCGCTGCTCGGTGGTCCAGTCCGGGTGGTACACGTCCTGCTTCACCACCGGGGCCTGGAAGGCCGCGTACGGGAAGCCGTTGAGGGTGACCACCTCCAGGCCGCGCGCGTCCAGCTCGCTGCGCAACCGGCGGCGTAGCGTCGGGTCGGCGGCCAGCTCGGCGGCGACCGGGGCGGCCAGCCACAGGCCGAGCCCGAGCAGATCGCTGCCGAGCGTCTCGCGGACCGGCACCGCGTAGGTGTCCAGTTGACCGAGGATGCCGGCCAGGTCCTCGGCCGGGTGCACGTTCGTGCAGTAGCTCAGGTGGACGGTCTCACCGCCGGCATGTCGCAGCCGCATCAGCTACCGCCGCGCAGGATCGAGTTGCCGGTCTGCGGGTCCACGGCGGCGGCTGCCTCCAGGTCGCTGAGGTCGAGCCGCCCCGACTGCCCGTAGAACTCCACCGGGTTTCGCCACAGCACCTTGTCGACGTCGTCGTCGCTGAAGCCGGCAGCGAGCATCGCCTCGCCGGTGGCTCGGGTCAGCAGCGGGTCGGAGCGCCCCCAGTCGGCTGCCGAGTTGACCAGCATCCGATCCGTGCCGTACTCCCGCAGCAACTCCACCATCCGCTGCGGGGTCATCTTGGTGTCCGGGTAGATGGAGAAACCCAGCCAGCAGCCGCTGTCGCGGACCAGCTTCACCGTCACCTCGTTGAGGTGGTCGACGACCACCCGACCCGCGTCGATGCCGGACTCGGCGACCACGGCGAGGGTCCGCTCGCAGCCGCGCGCCTTGTCCCGGTGCGGGGTGTGCACCAGCGCCGGCAGGTCGTACGCCACAGCGAGGGCGAGCTGCGCCGCGAACGCCTCGTCCTCCTCGGGCGTCATCGAGTCGTACCCGATCTCGCCGACCGCCACCACCGCGTCCTTGTCCAGGTAGCGGGGCAGCAGGTCGAGGACCGGCCGGCAGCGCGGGTCGTTGGCCTCCTTGGGGTTCAGGGCAATGGTGGCGAAGTGGCGCACCCCGAACTGCCCGGCCCGGAACGGCTCCCAGCCGATCAACGAGTCGAAGTAGTCGGTGAACGAGGCGGCGCTGGTGCGCGGCTGGCCCAGCCAGAACGCCGGCTCCACCACCGCGCGCACTCCGGCGGCTGCCATCCGTTCGTAGTCGTCGGTGGTGCGCGAGGTCATGTGGATGTGGGGGTCGAAGATGCGCATTCACGCCTCCTGGGGCAGTGCGGCGGTGAGCCGGTGGAGCAGGTCGTTGGCGTCGGCGGGCAGCTCCCGGCCGGCGGCGTGCCGTTCGGCGGCCAGCGCGGCCAGCATCGCGGTCAGCTCGCCGTCGGCCCGGGTGTCCAGGTCGGCCACGGTCGCCAGGGGGACGCCACTGAAGACGCACTTGAGCACCGCCTGCCGCCAGGCGGCCTGGTCGAGGTGCCGGGCGTACGGGCCGAGCGCGGCGGCGACCAGCCGGGTGTCGTTGGTCCGGATCGCGTCGTGCAGCAACGGAACCCCGTCGGCGCCGATCGGCAGCAGTGGCAGGGCACGCAGCACGGCTCGTCGCTCGGCCGCGTCACCGTGCTGGTAGAGGCGCTCGGCGTACGCCGCGTGCTCGCCGGGCAGGCTGGTGAGCAGCAGCACCCGGGCCGCGTCGTCGGCGGTCCAGCCGGGGGCGTCGGGCAGCGCGGCCCGTCCGCAGCGTCGGCCGGCGGCGGGAAAGAGCCGGGTGATCGCGGTGGGCTCGGTGCTGAGCCGGCGCAGGGCCGTGTCCAGCCATTCGGGATCGGGTACGCCTCCCAGCGCGGCCCGTAGTGAATCCGGTGTCATCCCGTCTCCTCCCCTTGTTGCTACGCAGGCACCCCAGGAATGTCTGCGGGCAGTTCGTCCTTCGTGCGGCCGGCCAGTGCGGCGGCACGCAGGAACTCGATCGACCGGGCGGCCACGGCGGGTGCGGCGTGCGAGTCGCGGGGCAACTCGACGGCGACCAGGCCGCGGTAGCCGGCGTCGCGCAGCGCGGCCAGCACCGGCGGGAAGTCGATCTCGCCGACGCCGAACTCCAGGTGCTCGTGCACGCCTCGGCGCATGTCGTCGATCTGCACGTTGACCAGGTGGTCGGCCACCTCGGCGACGCACTGCGGCACCGGCCAGGGCTCCAGGCACCGGCAGTGGCCAATGTCGAGGGTGATGCCGAAGCAGGCCGGGTTGTCGAGAGCGGCGTGCAGCCGACGCCAGTCCGCGATGTCCTGCACCAGCATGCCCGGCTCCGGTTCGAAGCCGACTGTGACGCCGGCGGTGTCGGCCGCGTCGACCACTGTGGCGCAGCCAGCCACCAGCCGGTCCCAGGCGCACTGCTGTGACACCGCCTCGGGTCGGACACCCGCCCAGAACGAGACCGCCTCCGCGCCCAGGTCGGCGCCGATCCGCACGGCCCGGCGCAGGAACTCGATCCGCCGGGTCGGGTCGTCGTGCAGCAACGTCGGGGCGTGCTTCTGCCACGGGTCGAGCAGGTAGCGGGCACCGGTCTCGATGACCACCCCCAGGCCCAGCGACTCCAACCGTCGGCCGACCGCGGCGACCCGGCGGGTGAGCCCGGGCGCGAACGGGTCCAGGTGGTCGTGGTCCAGGGTGAGCGCCACCCCGTCGTAGCCGAGGTCGGCGATGACGGCGAGCGCGTCGTCGAGGCGGTGGTTGGCGAAGCCGTTCGTGCCGTACCCGAGGCGCAGCGTGGTGGCGTCGGCGGCCGACGCACCGGGCCGGGGCTCGGGGACGTTCATGTCGGGGAGACCTTCCGGGCCAGCCGTCGACCCAGCGGCGCGGCCGCCGCGACGGCCACCCCGAGCAGACCCGCTCCACCACGTGCGGTGAGAGCGCCCTGGAGGGCCGGCAACCCGGTGATCCCGGCGCCGACGGCAGCGCGGACCCGCCCGGCCGACGGGTCCCGGACGACCTCGGCCTGGGCCGCGCCGTACCGGGCGGCGTACCAGCCGGCCAGCACTGCGGGCAGCACCGCCGCGATGGTGGCCGACCGGCTGCGACCAGCGCGCGCACCGGTCTCGTCGACGGTGTCGGCCCGGTCGGTGGCCCCGGCCTGGTTCGTCGTGCGGAGGGCCGCGCGTCGGGCGCCCGGCACGGCGACGGCGGCACTGACGGCGACCAACGCGGTGCCAGCGAGGGTCCGCATCGGCAGGGTGGCGTCGGCGCCGGTGACCTCCCGGCGGGACAGCGCGGTGACCGTCCAGGTGTGCGCGGCGACGGTGGCCGCCGCCGGCAACGCCCGGGTCATCCGGCCGCCGGACGCGCCGAGCAGCACGTCCAACCCTCGGCAGGCGGCCATCACGGCCGGGCCGGCCGCGGTGTTCTTGGCCAGCAGGTCGTACCCCCAGATGGTGGCGGCCAGCGGCACGGCCAGCGCGACGGCGCGGCGACCGCCCGCGGCGGCGGCCAGGCCCACGCCAGCGGCCGTGAGGCCCGCCGCGAGACCGACAGCGGCGGCCGGGGTGATCCTCCCGCTCGGGATCGGCCGCTCGGGCCGCTCCTCGGCGTCCAGACGCCGGTCGGCCCAGTCGTTGGCGGCCATGCCGGCCCAGTAGAGCAGCACCGAAGCGCCGGCCAGGGCGGGGGTACGCGGGCTCAGCGCGCCGGCCGCCGCGGCCCCGGCGATCACGTCACCGGGCACCGAGAGCGCGGCCGGCGCCCGGACCAACTCGGCCAGATCAGCCAACGTTGTCATGGTCACCGTTCCCGCCGTCGTTCAGTTGCCGGGTGAAGGCGGTCAGCCGGGCCCACTGCTCGCCCAGCGAGTGGGTGGGCGTGCCCAGCGGGTCCTTGAAGAAGAAGCCCAGGTCGGCCAACGGCCCCACCTGCCCGGCGGCGTGCGCGGCGGCGGTGAGTCGGGCCAGGTCGAGCACCAGCGGCGCGGCCAGCGCGGAGTCGCAGCCGTGCCAGGTGAACTCCATCCGCATGCCGGTGCCGAGGAATCCGCTGAAGGTGATCAGATCCCAGGCGGTCTTGAAGTCGCCCAGCTCCTCGACGTACTCGATGCGGGTGCCGCCCTGCGGGACGTAGCCCAGCGTCTCGCCGAGCACCCGCTGCTTGCTCTGCACCTTGGCCGCGTTCGCGGCCGGGTCGGCGAGGGTGGCGCCGTCGCCACCGCCGAGCAGGTTGACCCCGGACCAGGAGCCCACGGCCAGGTTGCGCATCGCGAACATCGGCGCGAGCACCGACTTGACCAGGGTCTCCCCGGTCTTGCCGTCGTGTCCGGCGTACGGCAGTCGGGCCTCCTCGGCCAGCGCGGCCAGCGCCGGCAGCCGCAGCCCGGTGGACGGGGTGAAGTCGACGTACGGGCAGCCGGCGAGCACTGCGGCGTACGCGTAGAGGGAGCTGACCGGCAGCACCTCGTCCGAACCGTCGAGGGCGGCGCGTAGCGCGGCCGGGTCGGCGTGCGCGGGGTGCGGTTCAGGGGCCGGCTCGGTGGCGGAGACGTTGACCACGACCACCCGGTCCAGCTCGTGCCGCTCGCGGAAGCTGGTCAGGTCGCGGACCACGGCCTCGGCCCGGTCGGCCTGGGTGTCGCCGACCGGCGCGGGGCGCAGCTCCTGCTCGACCACGCCCAGTTCGTCGCGGAGCGCGGCGACCAGTCGCCAGGGGATGACACCGGCGTCAGCGAGGGCCTCGGCGCGCTTGCACAGCGGAGTGGTGGCCAGGTCGTGTCCGCCGAAGACCAGATCGGCGAAGGCCGGCAGGGCTGGGCCGCGCAGCTCGGGAAGCTCGGTGACGCAGCCGGTCGGCCCGGCCAGGCCGGCCCGCAGCGCGAGCCCCCCGACGATGCTGGTGGTCGCGACGGAACCTCGCGCTCCTACCAGCCAGACACCTGTTCGCATGGTGCTCCTTCCCCAATCACGAGGAACCGTCGGTACCGCTAAATATAGGAATATCAGAATATGTTTCGGAAAGATACGGCCAGGTTTCGGAAAGTTTCGGGCCGGGTGGATGGGCCCCGTCCGCTCGCCCCGCACCGGAACAGCACCGGCTTCCGACGTCGGCGTCGGCGGCGACGACGCCGGACCGGATCCCGGCAGGTGCGAGCAGACGGGGCTGGTAGGCAGGGTCGGGTCGGCGTCTCGACCCTGCCTCCCCCGCATCCGGCCGGTCGGGGCATTGGCATGCCCCGGCCGGGCGTCTCAGGCCGCCGCGACGGGCGGTGCTATCAGGTGCTCCGGAACTTTCCCGGTGGTGGCGGTCCTCCGGTGCGGCCGGGGAATCCCGGTCCGGTCGCACCGGACGACCGTCCTGCTCGTGCGCCACCGGGCCGTAGGGCCCGGCTGCACGCTCTCCGACGCCGACCTCTGTCCCGGCCACGGGGCGCAATCCGTGGCTGGTCCCTCGCCGGTCGGCTTCGGAAAGCCGGTCGGGCGACGGCGGTGCGATCACCGCCGTCGCGGATGGTCAATGGTCAGACGGCCGCCGCTGTCAGCGTCGGTTCCACCTCGGCCCAGGAGGAGCCGAGCTCCGCCGAGCGGGCCACCGCGTCCAGCACCAGCTGGACCTGCAACGCGTCGGCGAAGGAGGGAGTCGGGTCGACACCGGTGGCGACCGCCTCGATGAAATCGCGCATCTCGTGCGTGAACGAGTGCTCGTAGCCGATGATGTGGCCCGGGGGCCACCACGCCGACATGTACGGGTGCTCGCCCTCGGTCACCAGGATGCGGCTGAAGCCCTGCTCCACGGCCGGGCGGGTCGCGTCGTAGAACTCCAGCTCGTTGAGGCGCTCCAGGTCGAAGACCACACTGCCCAGCGAGCCGTTGATCTCGACGCGCAGCGCGTTCTTACGGCCGGTCGCGAACCGACTCGCCTCGTACGTGGCCAGGGCGCCACCGTCGAGCCGCGCCACGAAGACCGCGGCGTCGTCGACAGTGACAGTCCCGGTGGGCGCCGTGTGGCCGTCCACCGAGGCCGCCAGACCGCTCGACTCGGCCGGCAACGGCCGCTCCTTGACGAAGGTCTCGGTGACCGCGCTGACGCCGCTGATCCGCTGACCCGTGACGAACTGGGTCAGGTCGATGATGTGCGCGCCGATGTCACCGAGCGCGCCGGAGCCCGCCCTGTCCTTCTGCAACCGCCAGACCAGCGGGAACTGCGGGTCCACGATCCAGTCCTGCAGGTACGTCGCACGGACGTGTCGAATCACCCCGAGCCGTCCGTCGGCGACCAACTGGCGCATCATCGTGACCGCGGGGACCCGGCGGTAGTTGAACCCGCACATCGACCGCACTCCGGCGGCCCGGGCGACGTCCGCCGCAGCGGTCATCGCCCGTGCCTCCTCCACCGAGTTGGCCAACGGCTTCTCGCACAGAACGTGCTTGCCTGCGGCCAACGCGGCGAGAGCGATCTCGGCGTGACTGTCACCCGGGGTGCAGATGTCGACAACGTCGATGTCGTCCCGGTTGATCAGGTCACGCCAGTCGGTGGTGTACGCGTCCCAGCCGAGTGTGTCGGCGGCGTCAGCCACCTTCGCTGTGTCTCGGCCGCAGATCAACGCCATCCGGGCCCGCGCCGGCAGGTCGAAGACGCGGTTCACGGTGCGCCACGCCTGTGAGTGCGCGGCGCCCATGAACGCGTAGCCGACCATGCCGACCCGCAGTTCTTTGTCTGTCGTGGACAAGGTGGGTCTCCCCCCGGTATGTCAGAACCCGAGCTTGTCGTAGCTGCTCGCGTTCTCCTTGGTGATCGTCTCCGAGGCCAGGGTCACTTCCTTGGGCACCTGCAGCTCCGTCAGGTCGCCCAGGCCACGACCCTGCGCGATGAGCCGCGCGAGCGAGACCGCCGAGGAGGCCATCGACGGGTTGTAGGTGACAGTGGCCTTCAGCACGGTGTTGTCGGCCTTGATGGCGTCGATCGCGAGCTTGGAGCCCGCGCCGCCGACCATGAAGAACTCCGACCGGTTGGCCTGCTTGATGGCCGCGAGCACACCGATGCCCTGGTCGTCGTCGTGGTTCCAGATGGCGTCGATCTTCGGCAGCGCCTGGAGCAGCTGGGACGCCTCACGCTGACCGCTGTCCGAGGTGAACTCGGCCGAACGACGGTTCCGCACGGTGAACCCGTAGGTCGCCAGGGCGGCCTTGAAGCCCTCGCTGCGCTCGACGGTCAGCGGGATCTCCAGACCGGCGATCTCACCGATGACCGGGTTGGCGACGCCCTTGTCCTTGAGCATCTTGCCGATGTAGTGCCCGGCCGAGACACCCATGCCGTAGTTGTCGCCCTTGATGACCAGCCGCGAGGCCAGCGCGTCGGGGAACGCCCGGTCGAGGTTCACGATCGGGATGCCCGCCTGCATCGCCTGGAGGGCAACGGCGTTGACCTCCTTGCCGTCGTGCGGCAGCACGACGATGATGTCCGGCTTCTGGGCGACCAGCGTGCCGAGCGTGGAGCGCTGGGCCTCGGAGTTCGACCCGCCGTCGACCTCCTTGAACTCCACGTCCGAGTAGGCAGCGGCCTGGGCCTTGGCGTTGGCGTGGATCGCGCCCATCCAGCCGTGGTCGGCGGCCGGGGCGGAGAAGCCGATGACGACCTTCTTGCCCGGGGCGTTGTTGCCTTCGGTGTTTCCGGCGGCCTTGGTCTGGGTGCTGGCGGCCGGGGTCTCGTTGCTGGTGCAGGCAGTGAGAAGGGTGGCAGCGCCCACTGCGGCTCCACCGAAGAGCAACCGGCGGCGCGACAGGTCGCGACTGTGCTGGGTCATGAATGACCTCCTGGGAGCGGGATTTGACTTATTGAGGGTGTGCGAGGCCCGGCCAGCGTCGAACGTTCTCGACGTCGCCAGGACAACGGTGCGGTGCGTCAGGTTGCGGTGGTGACCCTGTTCCGCGCGAGGAGCCGAGTGACTGACTTGAACTGGAACTGCTGGACCAGGACGGCGGCGACGATGATGCCGCCCTTGACCATGTTCTGCGCCTCGATGGAGAGGCCGTTGATGGCGAAGAGGTTCGTGATGGTGGCGAAGATGATGACGCCGAGCAGCGAGCCGACGATCGTGCCCCGGCCGCCGCTGAGCAGCGTCCCGCCGATGATCGCCGCGGCGATCGCGTCCAACTCGTACAGGTTGGCCATCGCCGCCTGCGCCGAGGTCGCCTGCGAGGTGAGCATGATGGCGGCGATACCGCAGCAGAGACCGGAGAGCGCGTAGAGCAGCATGGTGTGTCGCCGGACGTTGATGCCGGCCAGCCGCGCCGCCTCCGGGTTACCACCGACGGCGATGGTCCGCCGGCCGAAGGTCGTGCGGTTGAGCACCACCCAACCGGCCAGCACGACAGCGCCGAGGATGTAGACCAGGATCGGGATCCCGATCACCTTGCGCGCGGCGATGTCGTTGATGAAGGTGCTGCTCGACACCTGGGTCTGCTTGTTGGAGATCGACGCCGCGAGCCCTCGCGCGGCCACCAGCATCGCGAGCGTCGCGATGAAGGGAACCAGCCGCCCGTACGAGATGAGCACACCGTTGACGAGGCCGACGCAGACGCCGACAGCGAGGGCGGCGAAGATCATGCCGCCGGCGCCGTAGCTCTGGGTGGCCACTGTGGTGCACCAGACCCCGGCCAGCGCGACGATCGCGCCGACCGACAGGTCGATGCCACCACCGATGATCACGAAGGTCATCCCGACGGTGACCACGCCGACGACCGAGGCCAACTGGAGAATGGCCAGGACGTTGTTCCAGACCCAGTTCGGGTCGCCGTACAGGTCGGGCTTGGTGACCGCGCCGACCACGATGAGCGCGGCGAGCACCCCGATCAGACCGAGGTTGCGCTTGGCGCCGTCGCCACCGTCACCGCGCCACCAGGAGAGCTTGCCCCCGGATCCTGCCTTGTTATTGGCCACCGCCGTCTCCGCCGGGTCCACCGGCGGCGACTGCGCCGGAAGCTGCGGGCGCTCCGGTGTCGCGGTGGGAGTGGGAGTCGCGTCGCTCATGCCGGTGCGCCTTCCATCAAGGACCCCGCCATCACGAGGTCAAGCACAGTGTTCTCGTCGAGTTCGCCGGCCGCGGCTTCGCGGACGACCCGCCCTTCCCGCATCACCAGCACCCGGTCGGCCAGACCCAGCACCTCGGGCACCTCGCTGGAGACCAGCAGCACCCCCACGCCCTGAGCGGCCAATGCCCGGATGACCTGGTAGAGCTCGGCCCGGGCGCCCACGTCCACGCCTCGGGTCGGCTCGTCGAGAAGCAGCAACTTGGTGCCGCCGAGCAGCCAACGCCCGACCACCACCTTCTGCTGGTTGCCGCCGGACAGCGTGCGCACCGGCCGGTCCACGTCCCGGGGCCGCAGCTCCAGGGTCTCCGCGATCCGGTCCGCCTCGGCGCGTTCCTTGGCGGCGTTGGTGAAACCGAGCCGCGCGTACCGGCCGAAGGTGGCCAGCGTGACGTTGCGGTAGATCGGCTCGCCGAGCAGCAACGCCTGGCTCTTGCGCTCCTCCGGGGCCATTCCCATGCCGGCGCGAACCGCCGCGCCGACGCCGGGCCGGAGGACCTTCCCGTCCATCTGCACAGTGCCGGCCTCCGGGAGGCGGGCACCGTAGATCGTCTCCAGCAGTTCGGAACGACCGGAGCCGACCAGCCCCGCGATACCCACGATCTCCCCGGCACGCACGTTCAGCGACACGTCGGCGAATTCGCCAGTGCGGGTCAACCCCTGCACCTGGAGCAGGTCGGCGCCTGCGGTGTCGTCGGTCGGCCGGTCCGGAAAGACGTACTCGATGGTGCGGCCGGTCATCCGGCTCACCAGGTCGCGGGTCGGGGTGTCACGCGCCGGCAGGTTCGCCGCCGTGGTCCGGCCGTCCTTGAGTACGGTGACCCGGTCGCCGATCTCGCGGATCTCCTCCAAGCGGTGGGAGATGTAGATGACGGCGATGCCCTGCGCGGTCAGCTCTCGGATGATCCGGAACAGGTTGCCGACCTCGTCGTGGGCCAGCACCGCGCTCGGCTCGTCCATGATGATCAGTCGGGCCTCGTGCGACAGCGCCCGCGCCATGCTGACGATCTGCTTGCCGGCCGCCGGCAGGGACCGGACCATGCGCCCCGGCGGGATCTCACCGTGGCCGAGCCGGCTGAGGATCTGCCGGGTGTGCCGGGCCATCCGGCCGCGCCGGACGAAACCGAAGTTGCGGTACTCGTGCCCGAGGAACGCGTTCTCCGCCACCGACAGATCCTCGACGAGGTCGAGCTCCTGGTAGATCGTGGCGATGCCCGCCTTCATGGCGGCCTGCGGGTTGGCGAACGTGGCCGGCTCACCGCGCCACTCCACCTGCCCGGAATCCGGTTGGTGCACCCCGGCGAGCACCTTGATGAGGGTGGACTTGCCGGCGCCGTTCTGCCCGAGCAGGCAGTGCACCTCGCCGGCACGCACCTCCAGCTGCACGCCGTCGAGCGCGCGTACGCCGGGGAAGGTCTTCACCAGATCGGTGAGGCGCAGGACCACCTCGCCCGCGACGGTGTCGGCGGGAGCCTCGACCAGCGGCGCCTCGGCGACGGCCTCGGCCGACGCGGTGGCGGGGTCATCCTCGGGCAGAGCCACAGTCTCCTCCTCGCTCACGACGGAATCTCGAACAGCTTCATGCGGCTTCCCCGAAGGCGACGTCGCTCGCGAGGACCGCCGCGCCGGTGACACCGGCGCGGCCGCCCAGCTCGGACAGGACGACGGGAAGGTTGCCGGTCGCCAGCGGCAGTGACCGGCGGTAGACCACACTGCGGATCTCGGCGAGCAGGATGTGGCCCAGCTGGGCCAGCCCTCCGCCGATCACGATCATGGAAGGGTTGGTGAAGCTGACCAGGCCGGCGAGCACTCCGCCGACGCGCCGTCCGCCGTCCCGGATCAACTGGATGCAGGTCACGTCGCCCTCGACAGCGCCCTCGGCGACGTCCAGCGCAGTGACGACACCGCGCAGCGCCAGCCGTTCGGCCAGCGCCGGCGACGTCCCACTGCGGGCGGCGGCCGCGGCGTCCTTGGCCAGCGCGGCGCCGCTGAACAGCGCCTCCAGGCAACCGACGTTGCCGCAGGAGCACATCGGACCGTGCGAGTCGACCTGGATGTGGCCGATGTCGCCGGCACAGCCGTCGGTGCCTCGGTAGACCTCGCCGGTGAGGTAGATGCCGCACCCGATGCCGGTGCCGATCTTCACGAAGAGGAAGTCGTCCACCGAGTGGGCGACCCCACCGTGCCGCTCGCCGATCGCCATGATGTTGACGTCGTTGTCGACCACCGCCGGGCAGCCGTGCTCCCGGCTGAGCAGCTCACGCACCGGGAACCGGTCCCAGCCCGGCATGATCGGTGGTGAGACCGGCGTGCCGTCGCGGAAGCTGACCGGGCCGGGTACGCCGATGCCGACCGCGTCCAGTCGCTCGTACGCGCCGTCGACCCGGGCCTTGTGCAGAAGTTCGTTGACCCGTTGCAGGGTCACCTTCGGGCCGTTGCGGATGTCGGCAGTCTCGGCGTAGTGGGCCACCGGTTCGAGGCGGCCGTTGACCACCTCGACGTCCATCGAACTGGCACCGAGGTCGACGGCGGCGAAGCGCAGCTTCGGGTTCAGCTCGACGAGAGTCGAGCGACGCCCACCTCGGGATGCGGCGAGCCCGGCCTCGGCCACATAGCCCAGCGTCACCAGGCGATCCAGCTCGGCCAGCATGCGCGGACGCGGCATCTGGAGCCGGTCGCCCAGCTCCGCCCGGGACACTGCGCCCTCGTCGCGGAGCAGCCGCAACAGGCGCACGTGTAGGGGGTCGACGGTGCGCACCCGGAGCCCCCTCTTCTTTGGCAGCGTTCACATCGACGCAATGTCGATGTGTTGTGTCCGACACAGTAAGAGCGGTCGGATCGCCTGTCCAGAGCTTCGGCTGTTCCGACGCTAACTTTTGCTCAAACGGACAGAAGTTTCGGTCGCGCTTGCGACGGGATGGACCGGCTTCGCTGCGCACCCTCGCCGTACCGGCACCCACCGACCGGGCGAGCCCCGCCCCCACCCGCACTGCGGCGACGTCGACCTCCACGCCCTCCCGACGGGCGAGTGTCGTCGCCATCGGCCATCATCGGTGTCAATCGGTATCGATGCCCTCGAGCAGCGATTACGCCATCGAGGCGGACACTCGCAGCCCGCCCGAATCGTCGACTCCACCGTCGCGGCAATTGCAAAGGACGTTGACAGTCGTCTACGTGGTCGTTAACGTTCCTGGGCATCGACAGCTACGGGGCGAGTCGCGCACCGCAATTCCCTAATCGCGATGACCTTCCGTTCTGTCGTGCCCGAACACCCCGACGGGAAGGACCCCAATGAATCGACCGACGCGCTTTGTCGCGGCCGTGTCCGCAGTAGCGTTCGTCGCGCTGCTCTCGCCATCGGCAGCCCAGGCGGCACCATCCCCGAAGGGCTCCGAGCTTGGTGTCGCCGCTGCGGCGCCCGTCCGGCAGGCCGCTTACAGCGCTGCTGAGGGCGACTTTGGCACCCTTGGGAACTGCACCGCCGGGATCTTCTGCGGCGAGGTGAAGAACCGGCTCGGCCGATCCATCAAGCTCTCGGGAAACTGGCCGACCAACAGCAAGACGATGTGGCTGCCGGCTGGCCAGGGCAGCGCATCCGACTCGAGGTACTACTACGAATTCCGGGACACCGACGGATTCCAGGTGCCCAGCGGTTACATTTACTACGACAGCGTGGGTAACAAATACTACCCGGGCTGGCACAAGGTGAACGACCTGCAAGTGGTCACGCTCAACGGCTGGTGCCTCACTTCAGCCTGCAGTTAACGATCGGCTCCGAATAGGCGCATCAGTGGCTGCCGGGCCGGCACGGGTCCGGCAGCCACCGACGCGTCGCCTCAACCGACCGAGCCGCGCTGGTTGTGCTTCTTCTTGAGCTTGCGGTCGTCGCGCAGCTCGACGTACGGCTCGTCGTCCACCGCGTGTCCGGCCGAGATGGCGCGGCCACGCTCCAACTCGGCGTCGAACTCCGCCCCCAGCAGGATCGCGATGTTGCTCAGCCACAGCCACACCAGGAAGATGATCACCCCGGCCAGCGTCCCGTACGTCTTGTCGTACGAACTGAAGTTGCTCACGTAGAAGGCGAACAGGCCGGAGATCACCAGCCAGATCACCACGGCCAGCACCCCGCCCGGGCTGACCCAGCGGAAGCCGCCGTGCCGCGCGTTCGGCGAGGCCCAGTAGAGGATCGCGAACATCAGGCTGACCAGGATCAGCAGCACCGGCCACTTCGCGATGTCCCACACCGCGACAGCCGTCGAGCCGAGCCCGATCACATCACCGACCGATTCGGCGAGGCGGCCGGTGAAGACAACGATCACCGCGCTGGCCAGCAGCAGCACGCCGATCACCGCTGTCACGCCGAGTCGGATCGGCAGGGTCTTCCAGATCGGCCGGCCTTCCGGCACGTCGTAGATGGTGTTGGAGGCGCGCATGAACGCGCCGATGTAACCGGAGGCCGACCAGAACGCGGCCACCAGACCGATGATCGCGGCGATGCTGGCCAGGCCACCGTTGCGGTCCGCGGTGTCGATCGCGCCCTCGATGATCTTCTGGATGCTGTCGTTCGGCACCGCCTGGTTCACGGTGTCCTTGACACCCTCGGTGGCGCTCTCGCCGAGCAGGCCGAGCAGGGAGATCAGCACCAGCACGCCGGGGAAGATGGACAGCACCCCGTAGTAGGTCAGCGCCGCCGCCCAGTCGGTCAGGCTGTCGTCCTGGAATTCGGTGATCGTCCGGCGCATCGCCGCCTTCCAGCCACTGCCGGGCAGGTCGGTGGGGCTGTCCGGGCCCGCGTCGGGCCCGACCGGCGTGGTGGCCGGATCACGCTCACGCTGGGCGGAAGACTCGTCCGAGGTCATCGCCCCTCCTCCTGGTCGCGGTGTCACCTCCGGACATGCCCCGTCGACGGGCGCGGATAACCCCTACTTGTAGAGCAACCTCGCCATTCGACGAGAGGCCACCAGCAGACCGACCGCCATCATCGCCAGCAGGTAGAGCACGTCGAGCAGCCAGAGCCAGCCATCACCGCCCAGCGCGAGCCCGCGGATCAGGTGCACCGACCGGTACAGCGGGGTGATCTCGACGAGCCAGTGCAGCACTGTCGGGTAGGCCTGCGCCGGAACGAAGGTGCCGGAGAAGAGGAAGAGCGTGAACTGCGCGGAGGCCATCAGGTCGAAATCCTGCCAACTGCGCATGAAGGTGGAGATCGCCATGCCGAGCGCCCCGAACGCGAACCCGACAAGCACTGCGGCCGGGAGAGTGGTCAGCGCGCGGGTGACGCTTGTCAACTCCAGCGCCACCATCACACCGAGGAACGCCGCCGAGTAGGCGCTTCCCCGCAGCATCGCCCAACCCAACTCGCCCACCGCGATCTCGAACGGCCGTACCGGGGTGGCGATCACCCCGTCGTACAGCTTCATGTACTTCATCTTGCCGAAGAAGTTGAATGTGGTCTCCGAGATCGCCCCGGTCATCGCCGAGGAGGCGAGCATCGCCGGGGCCACGAACTCGGCGTACGAGACCAGCCGCCCGCCGGGCAACGGCAGGTCGCCGACCAGCGCGCCGACGCCCACCCCGATGGACAGCAGGTAGAGCAGCGGCTCCACGAAGCCGGAGAGCAGCAGCAGCCAGTAGACCGGCTTCAGCGCCGCGACGTTGCGCTCGAACACCGACGCCGACCGTCGGGACGCGGCGGAGACGTCGACCAGCCGGGGCAGGATCAGCGTGACCACGACACCCTCTCTGCTTGCTCTTCGGGTTGCTGTTCAGGGGACGGGTCGCTGTTCAGACGACGAGCTTGCGACGGAACGCGCGCACCGCCAGCAACCAGCCGACGACCGCCCAGGCGGCCAGGTAGAGCAGGTGCCCGACGATCGACCACTGTGGGGCGACGCCGAGCGTGGCCGCGCGGCACAGGTCCACGGCGTGCCACAACGGCGTCACGTACGCCAGCCACCGCAGCGCGTCGGGCAACGACTCGACCGGGAAGAACACCCCGGCGAAGAGCGTCATCGGGATGACAGCGAACCGGAACAGCATCGCCAGCCAATTGTCGCTCGACACCGACGCGGCGTACGCGAAGGTCGGCGCGGCGACGGCCAGCCCGAGCAACGCCACCACCGGCAGGGTGGCCAACGCCCACGGCGACCGCAGTGCCCCGAACAGCCCGGTGACCAGCAGGAACGCCACGATAGTGGTGAGCACCCGGAACAGCACGAAGGCCAGGTGCCCGGCCACGATGTCACTGACCCGCAGCGGTGACGCGCCCTGCGCGAAGTAGGTCTTGACCCACTGGAAGTTGCTGAACACCGGCCAGGTCGAGTCGCCGACTGTCACCTGGAGCGCTGTCGAGGCGATCAGCCCGGGGACCAGCCAGTCGAGGTAACGCACCCCGCCGACGCCCTGGTCGATGTAGGCGCCGACGCCCACCCCGAACCCGAGGACCGTCAGCACTGGCAGCAGGAACGACGAGAACACCCCGGCCCGCCAGGTGCGCCGCAGACCCACCAGGTAGTGCTCGAACACCGCGTACGCCGGCACCCATGGGAACCGCGCCGATCCCGCCGCACTCACCCGACCACCCCGCCCACCGCGCCGGCCATCACGACCTGTCTACCCCCGGGGTACGACAGACCGCCGGTCACCCTACGACGACCCCGCCGACGTGTCGCCCGGGTTTCCCCGCGCCGCCCTGGTTTCGCGGCGTCGCCCGGTCGCGGCGTCGCCCGGTCGCGGCGTCGCCCGGTCGCGGCGTCGCCCTTGATCGACTCGGCTTCCTGAAAGTCGCGGTGTCGGAGCCGCCCCAACGGCCCGACTTCCTGAAGACCGAGTTGATCTAGACGCGTGGCCGCTATCTACCGGCCAGCGGCGTCGGACTTGACGAACGTGCGCCACGCGGCGGGCGGAAAGACGAGCACGGGACCGGTCGGGTCCTTGGAGTCGCGGACGGCCACCAGCCCAGGCAGGTTGCTGGCAACCTCCACGCAGTTGCCGCCATCCGGGCCGCTACGAATGCTCTTGCGCCACCGGGCACCGGTTAAATCCATGTCTCCGCCACTTCCGCCATGAGATCGAGGGACTGCCCGTGCGATAGTGCCTCACCCCGGATCGACTCCCACACCTCGACCATCTGACGGACGTAATCGGCGCGGTCGATGACCTGCCCGTGACGCTGTCCAGCGAGGTACACAAGGTCCTCCCCCTGCGACGAGCTTGCGATCACGAACGGCCCTCCGAGCCCAGCGTAAGCACCGGCGGGAGTCGGCACTACCTGGATTCGGACCCTCGGGAACGCCGTGCCGAGCTTCACGAGGTGCTGAACTTGCTCGTGCATGACTTCCGGCCCACCGACCGATCGGCGCAGCACGTGCTCGTCGATCACGGCAGTGAGCAGCGGAGGCCGGTCTCGGGTGAGCAGTCTCTGACGGTCCAGCCGGGTTGCCACCTGCTGCTCGACCTCGTCCGCCGCGAACAAGCCGCCACCGGTCAGTAGCGCGCGGGCGTACCCCTCGGTCTGCAAGAGTCCTGGCACACACAGCGGCTCGAACGAGCGCAGCGCTGTGGTTTCCTGCTCGATGCCGGCCCAGTCGCGGAACCACGGCACCACTGCCTCCCGGCTGATCCGCCGCTGGATGCGTTCGAACCGACCGTCGGCTGAGAACACGGCGTCGCACCGGCGGGCGAAGTCCAGACTTGGCCGGCGCTCGGATGTCTCCACCTTGGCGACAAGCGCCCCGGAATAGCTCAACGCCTCGGCCAGCGCGGCCTGTGACATCCCGTTGGCGGCTCGGGCCAGTCGCAACTCCTCGGCGAAGTGCTCCAGCATGGACGAACTCTCCACGGACACCCTCCGTACATTCCCGTACCGTGCCGGGCCGATCGCCGTACGCGCTGGTCGTCGGCGCGCGGAACCTCCCACCGTAGTCGGGTCTTCACCAGACTGTCACGCAGCGGAACCGCTCACGGGATCCAGACGGCGGGCGGAACCAGGCCGGGAGCGCCCCGTGACCCCCGATCCGGGGCGCTCCCACCACCCGATGGAGGTTCCCTCGTGCGACTCACCTGGTCGGCTGATGTCGGCGGCGGGCACTGATGCCGCGGTACCGCCCACACGTGGCGGCACGCCCGTCCTGGCGCTGCCGGCTCTGCGGCGCGGCGTGGCCCTGCTCGCCGGCCCGCCTGGCGCTGCTCGGCGAGTACCGCGAGGACCGGATCGGCCTGCTCATCTACCTCGCCACGCTGCTCTACGAGGCGGCCGGGGACCTCGCCGGCCAGGCCGGTCACGACCGACTGACCGACCGATTCATCACCTGGGCCAGAGCCCGTTGAACGGCGATTCGTTGGCAGCCGGTCAGGCCGGTCGGTACGCGCGGACCAGCGCCTGCACGGCGTAGGCGAGCAGCAGCACTCCTGCGCCGATGCCGACCACCAGACCGGCGGAGACCGCCGAGGCGAGGCCGGTGACGAGGCCCACCGCCGCCACCAGGCAGAGCGCGGCACCGAGCGGGCGAAGCAACGGATCCCGCAGGAGCGGGGCGAGCGGGAAGAAGTGCAGACCGACCACCAGGCAGACCAGCACCGGAACGTACTCGGACCAGTTGGCCGCGACCAGCACGGCGGCACCCAGCCCGGCGGCGGCGAACTCGGCCGCGACGATGAGCAGGTACGGGCGGTCGGCGGCCCGGTCCCGAGGGCTGCCGGCACCCCGCAGGCGGGAGGACAGCACACCGCCCAGCACGGCGGTGAGCAGTGCGACGATGCTGCCCACCACGAGCAGGGCACGCAGCGGTTGCTCCGCCGCCGGCACACTGAACCAGACCATCGCGAAGATGCCCAGGTAGAGGGCGGTCAGCCCGGCCTGACGTCGGTTGGCGGTCACCAGATCAGACATGAAACTCCCCCGGTTTACGACAGACCGCCGTCACCCTACGGTCCTGGCTGGTGCTTGATCGACTCGGGTTTCAGGAAGTCGGACTGTCCACTTCGCCGTGTCACCCCGACTTTCCGGAAGCCGAGTGGATCATTCGGGCCGGTCAGTCGACAAGGGTGCGGCCGGTCAGGTGCAGGAAGACGTCCTCCAGGCCGCTGCGCCGGACCAGCACGTTCGCCGGCTGGAGCCCCAACGCGGCGACCTCGGCGACCGCGGCGTCGCCGTCGGGAACGTAGAGCAGGACCCGGTCGGGCAACACCTCGACCCGCTCCCCCAGCCCGTCGAGCTTGCCGGCGAACGGTTCCTGCGACTCGGCGGCGAAGCGCAACTCGACCACCTCACGGGTCGAGTGCTGCTCGATCAGCGCCCTGGGCGAGCCCTCCGCGACGATCCGGCCGCTGTCCATCACCACCAGACGGTCACAGAGCTGCTCGGCCTCGTCCATGTAGTGCGTGGTGAGCACCAACGTGACGCCCTGCTGCTTGAGCCGGAACAGCCGCTCCCACACCAGGTGCCGGGCCTGCGGGTCCAGCCCGGTGGTCGGCTCGTCGAGCAGCACGATCTCCGGATCGTTCACCAGCGCGCGGGCGATGGTCAGCCGACGCTTCATGCCACCGGAGAGCGGCTCGACCTTGCTGTCGGCCCGCTCGGTGAGCTGGACGAAGTCGAGCAGTTCGGCGGCGCGCTCCCGGGCCGCCCGGCGAGAGATGCCGAAGTAGCGGGCGTAGACGGTCAGGTTCTCCCGGACGGTCAACTCCGGATCGAGATTGTCAAGCTGGGGGCACACCCCGAGACGCGCCCGGATCGCCGGCCCGTCAGCCACCGATTCCATGTCGAGGATGCGCAGCTCACCCCCGCTGGGTGGGGAGATGCAGCCGACCATCCGCATGGTCGACGACTTGCCCGCGCCGTTGGGCCCGAGGAAGCCGAACGCCTCACCCTGGCGAACGTCGACGTCGATGCCGTTCACGGCGGTGAAATCGCCGAACCGCTTCACCAGCCCGCGAGCCTGAATCAGTGGCCGCTCCGAAGTCACCGCCCGACCCTAACCGCCGAGTCCGACAGCCCTCCACGCAAATACGCTGGACGTGCCAGGACCTGCGACGCGCACCGCGCAGGGCGACCACGCCCGCGACCCTCCGGTCACCCCAACCGCGGGCGGCGAAACGCCGATCGATGCCCCACCCGTCAGCCAATCGACGTGTATCGTCCTTTTGTGTCGCCCATCAGCTCGCCCGATGGTTCGCCTTCACCTGCCCTACCAGCCAACTCTCCCGCCGGTGGGTCCGCAGCGAGCCCCGACGGCGGGCCACCCCGGCCACGACCGGAAGCCGAGCCGACAGAGCCCGGCGCGAGTAAGCCCGACCCGGGCACGCCCGACCCGGGCACGCCCGACCCGGGCGTCGCCGAGCGGGCGACTCGGGACCTGGCCGCCCAGTTCGAGGACGAGAAACCGGGACGGGTGCTCTCCGGGCCGGCGGGTCTGCTCCTCACCACTGCGGCGCTGGCGGTCGGCGCTCTCGCCCTGTGGCAGGTGTTCCGCCCCCTGTCGCAGGGCAGCAAGTACTACCTGATCATCTTCCTGGCCGGCGTACTCCCGTTGGTCTTCCTCGCCTACCCGGCCGACCTGCGGCTACCGGCCCGCCTGCGCGCCCGGCGACGACGCACCAACCGCGCCGACGCCACCGGCGGCGACAGGCGTACCCCGAGACAGTCGTCGTCGGGGCCCACAGTGACCGACTGGGCGCTGGGTGCCCTGGCCATCGCGGCCTGTCTCTACCCCGTCCTGCCGATGCGGATCGGCAGCGGCGGCGGCGGTTACAACGCGTTCCTCGACCGGCAGGGCCTGCTGGCGCCGACGGATCTGGTGCTGGGCACCGTCCTGCTGCTCCTGCTGCTCGAAGCGTGTCGACGTACCACCGGTTGGATCCTGCCGGCGGTCTGCCTGCTGTTCCTCGGTTATGGCTACTACGGCGGGCTGTTGCCGCAGTCCTGGCCGGTCGCGCACGCCGGGCTCGACTTCAGTCAGCTTGTCGATGCGTTCTACAACTCCGACAGCGGCTTCTACGGCACGCCACTCGACGTGGCCGCCTCGTACATCGTGCTGTTCACCATCTACGGCGCGGTGCTGGAGTTGTCCGGGGCCGGGCGGTTCTTCGTCGAGCTGTCGGCCGCGGCGTTCCGACGTTCCCGTACCGCCGCCGGCCGTACGGCGGTGGCCTCGGGTTTCCTGCTCGGCACCGTCTCCGGCTCCGGCGCGGCGACGACGGTGAGCATCGGCGCGGTCACCTGGCCGCTGCTGCGCCGTGCCGGCTACCCGCCGGAGCGGGCCGGCGGCATGCTGGCCGCGGCCGGGGTGGGCGCCATCCTCTCCCCGCCGACTCTGGGCGCGGCGGCGTTCATCATCGCCGAGTACCTGGGCGTCTCGTACCTGCAGGTGCTGGGCTGGGCGACGGTACCGACGGTGCTCTACTACCTCGGCATCCTGCTCGCCGTGGAGATCGACGCCCGCCGCTCCGGCGTACGCCCCGTGGTGATCGACGTCGGCTCGCCCTGGCGGCTGCTGGCCCGGTTCGGCTACCACTTCGCCTCGCTGATCGCCATCATCGTGTTCCTCGCGATCGGTGTGTCAGCGACCAGGGCTGTCGTCTTCGCCATCGTGCTCACCGTCGCGTTGTCGTTCCTGGCTCCCAGGAACGAGGACCGCGCGCACCGACTCACCCCGGGCAGGCTGGTGACATCACTGGTCACCGGCGTGCGCGGCGTCCTCGCCGTCACCGCTGTCTGCGCCGCCGCCGGCATCATCACGGCGACCACGACGAAAACCGGCCTCGGGCCGCAGGCGGCGGCGCTGCTGATCGGCGGGGCGCAGGCGGCCACATCGGACCCGACGCTGGTGCTGGTGCTCACCGCGCTGCTCGCCGCCGTCGCACTCAGCCTGCTGGGCCTGGCCGTGCCGGTCACCGCGTCGTTCGTGATCGGTTGGGTGATCGTCGGTCCGGCCCTGCTCGACCTGGGTGTCACCGCGCCGGCGGCGGCGATGTTCGTCTTCTACTTCGCGGTGCTGTCCGAGGTGTCCCCGCCGACAGCGCTCGCCGCGGTGGCCGCCGCCGCGGTCACCGGCGGCCGGCTGGTGCCGACCATGTGGCAGACCCTGCGGTACGCGCTGCCGGCGTACCTGACCCCGATCGCGTTCGTCATCACGCCGGCCGGGCTCGGTCTGCTCGGCATCGGTGGCGTCCAGCGGATCGCCTTCGCCGCCGGAGTCACAGCGCTCAGCGTGGCGGTGCTCGCCGTCGCCGCCGGTGGCTGGCTGCCCGGCGTGGGGCCGGCCGGCGCCCCGGAACGGGTGTTGGGCGCCCTCGCCGGCGTCACACTGCTCTGGCTCGAACCCGTGCCGGTCACTGTCGGCGTGGCGCTGGCCGTCGTCGCGGCGGCGGGCGTGTTCATCCGACGCGGCGCCGCCAACCGGTCATCGTCCGGATCACCAGCCAATCCTGTGGAGGAACAACTGTGAGACGAATCGACGTACGGCTCGCGGCCGGCCTGAGCGTGCTCGCCCTCGTCACGGTCGGTGCCGCGGGTTGCGGAGGTCAGCAGGGCGGCGCGGCAAAAGACGACACGGCCAGCGAGGTCACCTGCGAGGTGACGAAGGAGACCCGCGTCGGCATCGCCACCGGCAACGCGACAGGCGTCTACTACGTGGTCGGCAACGCCCTGGCCGGGCAGTTGTCCGGGGCGACCGGCGGCAAGCTCACCGGCACCGCCGCCGAGACCGGCGCCTCGGTGCAGAACGTCGAGCAACTGGTCGGTGGCCAGTACGACGTGGCGTTCTCGCTGTTCGACACGGCGGTCAACGCGGTGCAGGGCAAGGGCAGCTTCACCGCGCCGCAGCCGGTGGAGGCGCTGACCCGCATCTACGACAACTACACCCAGGTGGTGGTCCGCAACGACTCCGGGATCACCTCGGTGGCCGACATGCGGGGCAAGCGGATCTCCACCGGCTCACCGAAGTCCGGTACCGAGGTGATCGCCAACCGGCTGTTGGAGGCCGCCGGCCTCGACCCGGCGAAGGACATCAGGGCGCAGCGACTGGACCTGACCAAGACCGTCGAGGGGATCAAGGACGGCAGCGTCGACGGCTTCTTCTGGTCCGGTGGTCTGCCCACCGGGGGCCTCACCGACCTGTTCACCACTGCCGGCGACTCGGTGAAGTTCGTCGACATCTCGCCGTTGCTGCCGAAGATGACAGCGTTGAGCCCCGCCTACCAGGCCGGGACGATCGGACGGGACGCGTACCGGACGGCGACCGACACCCCGACGATCGTCGTACCCAATGTGTTGTTGGTCCGTAAGGACCTGGACGCCAACGTCGCCTGCGCGATCACCCGGACGGTCTTCGACAAGCGGGACACGCTGGCCCAGGCGAACCCGGCGGCCCGGGGCATCTCGCTGGAGACCGCCCGCAAGACCGACCCGGTGCCGCTGCACCGCGGCGCCGAGAAGGCACTGACGGACCTCGGGGCGAACTGACCCGGCCGGTCAGACGTCGGCCGGCGCGGTGGCGGCGCGGGCCACACCGACCAGCCGGTCGGTCTCGGCGAGCAGTGCCTCGTCGTCCGCCGGAGTGCCGGGGTCGAGTCGAACCGTCCAGGTCAGACCGTCGACCCCGGCCACGCGCCGGGCCGCGACCCGCGCCGCGCCGCCGGGCACCGGCTGGTGCTCGGTGTACGCGACCGAACGGGTCACCCGAGCCCGCACCTGGTGCGGCAACTCCCCCGGGTCGAGCAGCAGGTACGTCTCGGCCGGACCGTCGGCGACCACCGTGTAGCCGTCCCGTTCGACGAGGGGCTCGGCGGGGGTGACTGTCAACTCCCGGCCGGACCAGACCGCCTTGAGGATGCTGTGCCAACCGAACCGGTGCCCTCGACCGGGCAACCACAGGCCGAGGTTGGTGGCGACCACCACCCCGTCGCCCTCGCCGTTGCCGGCGGCGGCCCAGGCCAGCACCCGCTCGTCGGCGGTCAGCGGCGGCCGGTCGGCCGGCGGCAGCTTCGGCTTGCGGCTGAACAGTCCCATCTAGAGGCCTCCCGCAGCCTGCTCGCGCAACGCCCGGGCGTGCTGCTCCAGGGACAGCAGCTCACCGAAGGCGGCGAAGTACTCGTCCTTGTTGTTGACCGGGTTGATCCGCTGGATGCGTGACTTGAGGTCCCGGACCCGCGCGGTCACCGACCCGAACTGCACGCGGGCCATGGTGATCGACACGTAGCGCGGGTCCGGTTCGCCGTCGATCCGCAGTGGTTCGACTGCCAGCTCACCGACCAGCGCCGCGGCCGCCAGGTCGTCGCAGGCGTCGCGGACCGACTCGATCCAGACCGCGCCGCCGGTCGCCGACGCGGCACCACCGGCCGCCGCGATGGCAGTGCGCACCGCGACGTGCACCGGGTGGCGGTATTCGGTGGCCTCGACCGCGTCGAACATCGGCCCGGCCAGGACCGGTTGCTGGAGGGCGAGTTTGAGCGCCTCCCGCTCGACCATCGACTGCGGGCTGTCCACCGCCGGCTCGGGGCGGGCCGAGGTTGGCCGGGCGGCGGGGGCGGCGTCGCGGGTGCCGGGCGGCGGGGTGTTGGCGGCGGCGAGCACCGCCCGCTGCACCGGCTCGATCTCCATGCCGAGGTCCATGGCGAGCTTGCGGACGTACTCCGGGCGCTTCTCCCGGTCCTTCAGTCGCGCGACCAGCGGCGCGGCGTGGCGCATCGCCTCGACCCGGCCGTCGACGGTGTCCAGGTCGAAGCGGCTGATCACGTGTCGCAGCGCGAAGTCGACGAGCGGCTCGCGGCGGGCGACCAGGTCACGCACCGCAAGGTCGCCCTTGGCCAGCCGCAGGTCGCACGGGTCCATGTTGTCCGGGCTGACCGCGATGAACGTGCGCCCGACGAAGCGCTGGTCGTCTTCGAAGGCGCGCAGCGCTGCCTTCTGCCCGGCGGCGTCGCCGTCGAAGGTGAAGATGATCTCGCCGGCCACCTCGTCGCTGTCGAACAGGAGCCGACGCAGGACGGAGATGTGGTCCGCGGCGAAGGCGGTGCCGCAGGTCGCCACCGCCGTGGTCACCCCGGCCAGGTGACAGGCCATCACGTCGGTGTAACCCTCGACGATCACCGCCCGCCCCTGCTTGGCGATCTCCCGCTTGGCCTGGTCGATGCCGTAGAGCACGTGCGACTTCTTGTAGATCGGCGTCTCGGGGGTGTTCAGGTATTTCGGGCCGTCGTCGTCATCGAAGAGCTTGCGCGCGCCGAAGCCGATCACGTCACCGGCGAGGTCGCGGATCGGCCAGAGCAGCCGGCGACGGAACCGGTCGATCAGGGTGCCGGAACGGGACTCCCGGGACAGCCCGGCGGTGACCAGCTCCTGGTGGGTGAAGCCCTGCTGGCGCAGATGCTTGGTGAGCGGGTCCCAACCCTCCGGCGCGAAGCCACAGCCGTAGCGCTCGGCGGCGGCCCTGTCGAAGCCCCGTCGCGCCAGGAACTCCCGTGCCGGCCGGGCGCCGGCGGTGCTCAGTTGCGCGCTGTAGAACTCGACGGCGGCGGCGTGCGCGGCGACCAGTCGCTGCCGCTGACCCTGCTGCGGGCGAGGGCGCGGGGTGCCCTTGTCGTCCTCGATGTAGCGCAGTTGGATGCCGGCGCGGCCGGCCAGCCGCTCGACGGACTCCACGAAGCTGAGGTGGTCGGCGTCCATCAGGAACTTGATCGCGTCCCCGCCGGCCCCGCAGCCGAAGCAGTACCAGACGTTGCGGGCCGGGGACACGTTGAACGACGGACTCTTCTCGTCGTGGAACGGGCACAGACCCTTGAGGTTGCCGCCGCCGGCGGACTTCAGGGTGACCGTCTCGGAGATCACATCCCCGATCGAGGTGCGTTCCCGGACCAGTGCGATGTCCTCGTCCCGGATCCGCCCAGCCATGCGCCACCCCCTCGCCGTACATCCTGCCCTGCCCGACCGACGACACGCCGGCCGGGGGACGCCGGTGTGGCGGCGGCCGCTGCCGGCTGGGCGGTTCCGGCCCGCAGGCCGGGTCCGCCCGGGGACCATGACCAGATGCGCCGGGTACGGACCGAAGCCCCCCGCCTGCCGAGATGGCTGGCTGTTCGGATGGGGCTACCCGGGCAGACCCCGCAGACGGACGAGGCCGGCCACCGGCACGCCACCTGGCTGGAGCTCTTCCTCGACCTCATCTTCGTGTACGCGCTGGCGGCGGTGGTGGCCCGGCTGGGCAACGAACCGGCCCCGTCGCCGAGGGCCGTGCTGGCCGTGATCGGGCTCTTCGTGGTGATCCAGTGGGCCTGGATGGGGCAGGTGTACTACGACACCAGGTTCGATCCGGACGACGCGTTGCACCGAGTGCTGGTGCTTGTCGCGTTGGTCGGCGCGGGCGCGATGACACTCGGGGTCGACGAGGTCCCGGAGAGCGTGCTCCTGCCGGTCGGGTACCTGATCGTGCGGGGTGTGCTGCTCCTGCTGTACCTGCGTGCCTGGCCGACCAGCGCGAAGGCCCGAATGGTGACGACCGTCTATCTGATCGGCTTCGGGTCGGGCTGGTTGATCTGGCTGGTGTCGCTGACGGTGCCCACCGAACTGCGGCCGGTCCTGTGGATCGTCGCGATGGTGATCGAACTGGCCACGCCCTGGGTCGGGGTGCGCTGGCTCAACCGCTGGCCGGTGGACAACAGGCACCTGCCGGAACGGATCGGCCAGTTCACCATCATCGTGCTGGGTAGCGCGCTGGCCAGCCTGCTCTTCGCCGTGCCGGACCATCCCCCGCCCCACATGATCCTCACCGCAGCGATGGCCTTCCTGATCCCGGCGGCCGTCTGGTGGGTCTACACCACCTTCGTCACCACCCGGCTGCTCCAGCGCCAGCTACGTGGCGGGCAGGCGTACAGCTACCTGCACATACCGCTCGGCGGTGCGCTGCTGCTGCTCGGCTGGGCGCTCGGGCAGGTGGTGCGGCTGGTCGACGACAACGCGAACCGGCTGCCACTGGAGCTGCGGCTGCTGCTGGGCGCCTCGATGGTGGTGTGGACGGCCTGTGGGCTCGCCCTCTACTGGTTGTGGACCCGACCGAGCGCCGCCCGGTTGGCGATCGCCGCCTACGGGGTGGTCTCGGTCAGCCTGATCACCGCGACGGTGCACCAGCCGAGGGTGATGCTGTCGCTGCTCTCCCTGGCCGTCGTCGGGTACGCCGTCCTGCTCAGCCGACGCCTCGCCCGCGCCGGCAAGGAGATGAACACCCCCGAGGGGTGAGCGGCGCTCAGGCCGCCGCGGCGGGCTCCGGAATGGCCGTCTCCTCGGCCGCCACCTGCTGGTTCCAGTCGGCCTTGGTGGAGCGCCAGCCCTCGTCGTCCATGCCGCGCCGCCAGTAGCCGGAGATGGAGAGCCGGTCGAGGGGCACGCCCCGCTCGCCGCGCAGCAACCGGCGCAGCTCCCGGACGAAGGCGGCCTCGCCGTGCACGAACGCGTGCACCTGGCCGGCCGGGAACTCCAACGCCCGCACCGCCTCGACCAGCGCCTCGCCCACCGGGCGGTCGCCGCGATGCAACCAGGTCAGCTCGACCGCCCCGGGACTGAGCAGCTTCTGCTCCTCCGCCGGGTCGGCGATCTCCACGAAGACGTGGGCCGGGGCGCCCAGCGGGAGGCGCTCCAGCGCGGCGGCGATCGCCGGCAGGGCGCTCTCGTCACCGACCAGCAGATGCCAGTCCGCGTCCGGGCTCGGGGCGTACGCGCCGCCGGGGCCGACGAAGTGCACCGGATCGCCGGGACGCAGCGCGGCGGCCCACGGGCCGGCCAGCCCCTCGTCGCCGTGGTGCACCACGTCGACGGTCAGCTCGCCGGACAGCGGATCCCAGCGCCGCACCGTGTACGCGCGCAGCCGGGGCCACTGCTCCCGGGGCAGGTCCCGGCGGATCGCGGCGAGGTCCAACGGCTGCGGGTACGCGACCCCCGACTGCGGGAACACCACCTTGATGTAGTGGTCGGTGAACTCTCCCACCGGCAGGCCGACCAGTTCGTCCCCACCGAGGACGAGCCGGATCAGGTGCGGGGTGGGCCGCTCGGTGCGCAGCACCTGGGCCGTGGTGACGTTCCTGGAGCGTTCCGTCATGTCAGTTAGGTTAGCCTAAGCTGCCTCGTGGTCGGCCGGGGGTGTCCCCTTGCCGACCAGGCGGGTGTGCCAGGTCACCGCCGCCGGGTCGGTGAGCGAGGCGACCTGGTCGATCACCACCCGCAGTCTGGCCCTGTCGTCAGGGGCGTCCTGATACGCCATGACGGCCACCGCGCCAGCGGCGATCGCACTGACCGCATCGGTGACGATCAGCACCCACTTCTTGTTCCACCGGTCCACC